>DASYJZ010000311.1:0-2571 GCA_035995965.1 Longimicrobium sp.
CGGTACATCCGCATGCTGGCGCGGAAGCTCCAGCGCACGTTCAGGCCGCCCCGGCGCAGCTCCACCCGCCCGTCCGCCGCGTCGGTGCCCATCCCCAGGTAGCCCAGGAACCCGGGGGTGAAGTTGCCCTCGAAGAGCTGGTCCATCCCCACCGTCCACTCCCGCGCCCGCGACAGGCCAAAGGTGCGCGCCAGGTACTTCCAGGCTCCCGAGAGCGTGTTGCGCAGCCGCGACCAGGGGTAGAGCGAGCCCTGCATGAACCAGAGCCAGGGGTCGGGATAGCCGATGTCGCTCACGAAGACCCCGTCGCCGTCGGTGCCCACCTCCACCCCCGCGGTGATGGACGGGCCCATCACCGGGTCCACGTCGCGCCTGGCGCGCACGGTGCCGTTCAGCAGGTAGTCGCCGTTGATGGAGAAGCCGATGCCCAGCGCGCGGCTGAGCCGCGGCAGGGTGCGGTGCTCGTCGCGCGCGCGCAGCAGCAGGTCGTTGCTCCCCAGCGTCCCCGCGGCCACGACGACCCGGCGGCCGACCACCGTGCCCGTCCCCTCCTCGCCCGGCGCCAGCCGGCGGAAGGTCACCCGGTAGCCGCCCGCCCCCTCGTCCAGCGGCTCGATGCGGTCCACCCGGTGCAGCGGGTGCACCTCGGCGCCGAAGCGCTCGGCCACCGCCAGGTAGTTCAGGTCCAGCGTGTTCTTGGCGTGCACCCGGCACCCCAGCATGCAGTTGCCGCAGTAGATGCACGCGGACTGGGGCGCGCCGCCGTACGGATTCTCCCGCGGCGGACCGGTGTAGACGGCGATGTTCACCAGCACGGGCTCGCGGCCGGTGTGGCGGACCGCGTCCAGGAAGGCCTCGGTGCGCGGCGGCAGCGGCCACCCGGCGGGGGGCGAGAGGGTGCGCGCCTCCAGCACCTCGCGGGAGAGGTCGTAGTACGGCTCCAGCGCCGCGCGGGTGACCCCCGCGGGCCAGCGCGGGTCCTCGAACACCTCCGGGCGCGGGCGCCAGTTCACGTTCAGGTAGACGAGCGAGCCGCCGCCCACGCCGCTGGCCTGGATCACGTCCACGTGGCGGAAGGAGCGGATGTCCAGCAGCCCCAGGTCGCGCGGGGTCCAGAAGGCGCGCGCCACCTCGGGGGTGGTGCGCGGGAAGTCGGCCGGCTTCCAGCGCCGGCCGCGCTCCAGCACGCACACCGACTGCCCCGCCACCGCCAGCCGGCAGGCCGGGATCGCCCCGCCGAAGCCGGAGCCGATCACCACCACGTCGTACACCTCGCGCATGGAGCCCTTCCCTGGCGAAAGCGTGGAGCGGACGCGGCTCAGGCGTCCGCCGCGGCGGGCGCGGGAGCCGCGACGGAACCTTCCGGGGCGCCGGCGATGGGGATGCCCGCGCCCAGGTGCACGAACGTCCGGTCCTCGAACACCGACATCACCTCGCGCAGCATGGCGTCGCGGTCGCCGTCGTAGCGCGAGAGCTCGTAGCACCCCAGCGGGTCGCGCAGCACGCGCACCATGCACTGGTTGCAGAAGGTGCAGGGCCGGTCGGGGAGCTCCTTCCCCGCGGCGATCAGGTGCGGCAGGTCGGGGTTGGCCACCAGCGGCCGGGCGATGCTCACCGCGTCGCAGGTGCCGTCGGTGAGCACCTGGCGGATCAGCGAGGCGCGCTGGAAGCCGCCGGTGCAGATCACCGGGATGCTCACCTGCGCGCGGATCGCCCTGGTGTCGGGCACGTTGACCCCCTCCACGTCGCGGGGGCGGCGGCGGTTCCAGAGCCAGGTGAAGAGCGGCCGCAGCACCCGGTAGCGAAAGAAGATGTAGTTGCGGAAGGTGTGCTTCCCGCTGTTCACCATCACCCCGTAGGTGTGCGCCGCCACGGCCACCGGGAGCGGGCCGGGGGGCTGCACCGGGTGGGGGAAGGAGTTGCCGTTGTTGATGTGCAGCGCGTCCACGCCGGCGGCCTCCAGCCACTTGCAGACCTGGATCGAGTCCGCCAGGCGGGTGCCGGGACCCTCCCAGAACGCCACCATGTTGTTGAGGTCTTCGGCCGAGAGCTTCACCTGCAAATGGTAGTCGTGCCCCACCTCGCGGCGGATGGCGTCGACGATCTCCAGGAGGAAGCGCGCGCGGTTCTGGAGCGACCCGCCGTACTCGTCGCGGCGGCGGTTGCTGGCGGGGCTCAGGAACTGGGTGATCAGGTACCCGGCGTTGCCGTGCAGCTCCACCCCGTCGAAGCCGGCCTCCCGCGCCCGCCGCGCGCCGTCGGCGAACTGGCGCACCACCATGCGGATCTCGGCGTGCGTCATCTCCTTCCCGGAGAAGCCGTTGAAGTAGTCCACCCCCGGCGAGGCGGTGAGCGACGGCAGCCCCTCGTTCTCCACCCCGGCGATGTCCTGCTGGCGGCCGGCGTGGCTGAGCTGCATCACGATCTTGCAGTCGTGGCGGTGGACGACGCGCGCCATCTCGCGGAAGAAGGGGATGCGGGCGTCGCTGTCGACGATCGCGTAGTTCGGGAGCACGCGGCCCCGCGCCGCCACCGGGGTGTGCGCGGTGAGGATGGCCCCCACGCCCCCCT
>DASYJZ010000312.1:0-5077 GCA_035995965.1 Longimicrobium sp.
GACCTCTTCGAGCCCGCCACCGCCGAGCGCATGGCGGCGCAGCTCGGCGTCCTCCTCGCCGCCGCGCTCGCCGACCCCGGCCGCGCCGTGGACGACCTGCCGCTGGCGGACGAGGACGAGGACGCGCGGATGCTGCGGCAGGGCACGGGGCCGGAGGTGGCGCTCCCCGCGCTCCCGGTCCACCGCCTCTTCGAGGAGCAGGCGGCCGCGCGTCCCGACGCGGTGGCGCTGGTGGACGATTCCGGCCGCGTCACCTACGCGGAGCTGAACGCGCGCGCCAACCGCCTGGCGCGGCGGCTGCGCGAGCTGGGCGTCGCGCCCGAGGGCCGGGTGGGGGTGGCGATGGAGCGCTCGCCGGAGCTGGTGGTGGCGCTGCTGGCGATCCTCAAGGCCGGCGCCGCCTGCGTCCCGCTCGACCCCGTCTACCCCGCCGAACGCCGCGCCTTCATGCGCCGCGACGCCTCCGTCACCGTCGTGGTGACGAACGGCGGGGGCGATCCGGTGGATGGGGATCCGTCCGTCCGCGTGCTCTCGCTCACGGACGAGCGGGAGGCGATCGCCGCGCTCCCGGACGGCAACCTCGACGACGTCTTCGCGGATCCCGAGTCGACGGCGTACGTGCTCTACACCTCCGGCTCCACGGGCACGCCGAAGGCCGCCGGGCTGCCGCACCGCGCGATCGTGCGGCTGGTGCGGGGGCAGTGGTACGTGGACTTCACGCCCGACGACGTGGTGCTGCAACTCGCCACCCTCTCCTTCGACGCGTCGCTCTGGGAGGTGTGGGGCGCGCTGCTGAACGGCGCCGCGCTGGCCGTGCATCCCCCGCAGCTCCCCGAGCCGACCGAGCTGGGCGCGTTCGCCCGCCGCCACGGCGTGAACACCGCGGTGCTGACCACGGGGCTCTTCCACCAGCTCGTGGACGCCGGCGCGCCCGGCCTCGGCGGCCTGCGCCAGCTCGCGACGGGCGGCGAGGTGCTCTCCCCCGCCCACGCCCGCCGGGCGCTGGAGCTCCTTCCCGATACGCGGCTGGTGAACGGCTACGGGCCGACGGAATCGACCACCTTCGCCGTCGTCCACCCGCTCCGCGCGGAGGATTTCGAGGCGGGCTCCATCCCCATCGGCCGGCCGCTGGCGAACACGCGGGCGTACCTGCTGGACGCGCGGATGCGCCCGGTGCCGACCGGCGTCCCCGGCGAGCTCTACCTGGGCGGCGCCGGGCTGGCGCGCGGCTACGTCGGCCGGCCGGGGCTCACGGCGGAGCGCTTCGTCCCCGACCCCTTCCAGGCCGGCGCGCGCCTCTACCGCACCGGCGACCGCGCGCGCTGGACGGCCGCCGGCGAGGTCGAGTTCCTCGGCCGCATCGACCGGCAGGTCAAGCTGCGCGGCTTCCGCATCGAGCCGGGAGAGGTCGAGTCGGCGCTCGCCGCGTATCCCACCGTCCGCGCCGCCGTCGCCGCCGTGCGCGACGACGGTCCGGCCGGGCGCCGCCTGGTCGCCTGGGCCGTCCCGGCGGACGGCGCGGGGATCGACTCGGCGGAGCTGCGCGCGCACCTCGCGCGCACGCTGCCGGAGTACATGGTTCCCTCCGCCATCGTCGAGATCGGCTCCATCCCCCTGACCGCCAACGGCAAGGTGGACCGTGCCGCGCTCCCCGCGCCCGAGGCCGCGGTGGGGACGGCGGCGGCCCGGCCGCTGACGCCGACGGAGGCGGCGGTGGCGGCGATCTGGGAGGAGCTGATGGGCGCGCGCGGCGCGGGGCCGGACGACTCCTTCTTCGAGCTGGGCGGGCACTCGCTGCTGGCGGCGCAGGTGGTCGGCCGCATCCGCACGGCGTTCGAGGTGGAGCTGCCGCTGCGCGCGCTCTTCGAGGCGCCGCGGCTGGAGGCCCTGGCCGCGCGGATCGACGCGGCGGCGGGGAAGGGGACCGCGGCGGCGGACCCGATCCTCGCCGTGCCGCGCGACGCGCCGCTCCCCGTCTCCTTCGCGCAGGAGCGGCTCTGGTTCCTGCAGCAGCTCGACCCCGCGTCGGCGCTCTACAACATGCCGACGCCCATGCGCTTCCGCGGCGAGCTGGACGAGGACGCGCTGCGCCGCACGCTCGACGAGATCGTCCGCCGCCACGAGGCGCTGCGCACCGTCTTCGCGCTGGAGAAGGGCGAGCCGGTGCAGCGCATCCTCGCCCCGGCGGCGGTGCCGCTCCCCGTCCATCGCCTCGACCATCTTCCCGAGGCCGAGCGGCTGGCCGAGGCGCGGCGGATGGCGAACGAGGAGACGGCGACGCCCTTCGACCTGGAGCAGGGCCCCGTCTTCCGCGCCATGCTCGTGCGCCTGGCGGACGACGACCACCTGCTGATGCTCGACTTCCACCACGTGGTCAGCGACGGCTGGTCCATCGGCGTGTTCGGCCGCGAGCTGCTCGCGCTGTACGGGGCGTTCCGCGCCGGACGGCCGTCGCCGCTCCCCGAGCTGCCGGTGCAGTACGCCGACTTCGCGGCGTGGCAGCGCGGCTGGCTCACCCCGGAGCGGGTGGGCGAGCAGGTGGCGTACTGGACGCGCCAGCTCGCCGGCGCGCCCCCGGCGCTGGAGCTGCCGACGGACCGCCCGCGCGCGGCCGTCCAGCGCCACCGCGGCGCCGTCCGCACGCTCCTCCTCCCGCCCGACGCGCACGAGCAGGTGCACGCGCTCGCCGTCCGGAGCGGCGCCACGCTCGCGATGACGGTGCTCGCCGCCTTCCAGCTCGTCCTCGGCCGCCTGGCCGGCCAGGACGACGTGGTGGTCGGCACCCCCATCGCCGGCCGCACCCGCCCCGAGACCGAGGCGATGATCGGCCTCTTCCTCAACACCCTGGCCATCCGCACCCGGCTGGACGGGGAGGAGAGATTCGCCGGGCTGCTGCGCCAGGTGCGCGAAACCATGCTCGGCGCCTACGCGCACCAGGACGTCCCCTTCGAGCGCCTGCTGGAGGAGCTCAGCCCGGAGCGGACGCTGAGCCGCACGCCCGTCTTCCAGGTGATGTTCAACATGCTGAACCTGGAGGGCTCCTACGCCGGCGGCGTGGACGAGCTGGAGGATTCCGGGCTCCAGCCGGTCGACTTCGACGTGGAGCTGGAGGTCGGCGCCAAGTTCGACCTCACCCTCTACGTGCAGGAGCTGGACGAAGGGCTCCGCTTCGACGCCACCTACGACGCCGACCTCTTCGACGGCGACCGCGTCGACGGGATGATGCGGCAGCTCGCCGCGGTGCTGGGGCAGGCGGCGGGGGATCCGTCGCTGCGCCTGGACGACGTCTCGCTGCTGACCGACGACGCCCGCGCCGCGCTCCCCGACCCGCGCGCGCCGCTCCGGCCGGAGTCGCACCCGCTGGTGCACCGCGCGTTCTCCGCCCGCGCGGCGGAGACCCCGGACGCGCCCGCCCTGGTCGGCGTGGACGAAACGTGGACGTACGCGCAGGTGGAGGAGGCGAGCAACCGCGTCGCCCGCTACCTGCGCACCGAGCGGATCGGGCGGCGCGACGTGGTGGCGGTGTACGCCCGCCGCGGCCCGTGGCTCCCGATCGCGCTCCTCGGCATCTCGAAGGCGGGCGCGGCGTGGACGGTGCTCGACCCGGCCTATCCGGCCGCGGCCCTGATCGATCGCATGCAGATCGCCATGCCGCGCGCCTGGCTGCAGGATGCGAGCGCCGGCGAGCTGCATCCGGAGCTCGAGGCGGAAGTGAACGCGCAGCCGCTCTGGGCGCGGCTCGAGCTCGGCGCGGACGCCCCGGACCGGGACAGGGCGCGGTTCGCCGCCGCCTCCGCCGACCCGCTCGCCGTCGAGATCACCCCGGAGGACCTGGCGTACCTCGCCTTCACCTCGGGGACCACGGGCGAGCCGAAGGCGGTGGCGGGCACGCACCGCCCGCTCTCGCACTTCTTCCACTGGTACGCGGACGAGCTGGCGACCACGGCCGCGGACCGCTTCACGCTCCTCTCCGGCCTCGGGCACGACCCGCTGCTGCGCGACATCTTCGCGCCGCTCACCACGGGCGGCGCACTCCACATCCCCGACCCGGAGCGCATCGCCGAGCCGGGCTATCTCGGGGGATGGCTCGCGGAGCAGGCGATCACCGTCACGCACCTGACGCCCGCGATGGGCCGCCTCCTGGCCTCGTCCGACGCCGTCCATCTCCCGACGCTCCGTCTGGCGGCCTTCGGCGGCGACGTGCTGACGGCGCGCGACGTGGCCTCTATCCGCCGCCTCGCGCCGTCGGTGGAGGTGGTGAACTTCTACGGGGCCACGGAGACGCCGCAGGCGATGGGCTTCCACCGCGTCTCCGCGGAGCCCGGCGGACCTGACCGGGAGCCGGTGGGGCGGGGGATCGACGGCGTGCAGCTCCTGGTGCTCACCCCGGCGGGGCGGCTCGCCGGCATCGGCGAGGTGGGCGAGATCGTGGTGCGCACGCCGTACCTGGCGCGCGGCTACGCCAACGACGCGGCGGCGACCGCGGCGCGCTTCCGCGAAAACCCGTTCGGTGGGGCGGCGTTCGGCAAGGTCTACTACACCGGCGACCTGGGCCGCTACCGCCCCGACGGCACGGTGGAGGCCGCCGGCCGCGCCGACCGGCAGGTGCAGGTGCGCGGCTTCCGCGTGGAGCCGGGCGAGGTGGAGGCGGCGCTCGTCGGCCACCCCCGAGTCCGCGCCGCCGCCGTGGTCCCGCGCGCCGGCGCCGACGGCGGCAAGACGCTCGCCGCCTACGTCGTCACCAGGGTGGAGGACGCGGCGGCGGTGCTGCGGCCGTACCTGGCCGCACGCCTTCCGGACTACATGGTCCCCACCGCCTTCATCCGGCTCGACGCGCTGCCGCTCACCGCGAACGGCAAGCTCGACGTCGCCGCGCTCCCCGACCCGGAGCGCGCCGCGGCGGAGGTGTACGTGGCGCCGCGCACGGCCGCCGAGCAGGTGGTGGCGGAGATCTGGGCCGAGGTGCTGGGGCGGGAGAGGGTGGGCGCGGAGGACGACTTCTTCGCGCTCGGCGGGCACTCGCTGCTGGCCACGCGCGTGGTGTCGCGCGTCCGCGCGGCGCTCGCGGTGGAGCTGC
>DASYJZ010000313.1:0-11475 GCA_035995965.1 Longimicrobium sp.
GACGGGAGCGAGGCGAGCAGCTCCAGCGCGGCGCGGGTGCTCGGCGGGTTCGCGTTGTAGCAGTCCGCCAGCACGTCCAGGGTCCCCACGCGCAGCCACTCGCTGCGCATCCTGGGCGCGGGCATGGAGGCGATGGCGTCCGCCGAGTCGCGCACCGGGACGCCCAGCTCCGTCGACACGCCCAGGGCGACCAGCGCGTTGCGCACGTTGTGCATCCCCGGCAGCGGCAGGTCCACCACCACGCCGCGGAAGGTCCAGCGCGTGGCGCCCCCCGGCAGCACCTGGATCCCCGCGTTGCCGCCGTCGGGGCGCACGTCCGCGGCGTCGCCGAAGCCGGCCACGTGCAGCCGCCCGCCCGTGACGATCTCCCTGGCGCGCTCGGGGAGCTCGTCCGGCTCCTCGGCCACCACCGCGACGCCGCCGGGGCGCAGGTGGCGGAGGATGGACAGCTCCTCCTCCAGCACGCCCTCGACGGAGCCGAGGCCCTCCAGGTGCTCCTCGCCGATGGAGGTGATCACGGCGGCGTCGGGCTCCACGATGGCGCCGAGGAGGTCGATCTCCCCCGGCTCGTTGGTCCCCGTCTCCACCACCAGCACCTCGGCGTCTTCCGGCGCGGCGAGGAGGGTCAGCGGCACGCCCACCTGGTTGTTCAGGTTCCCCGTGGTCGCGTGCACCCGGTAGCGAGGCGAGAGCGCGGCGCGGAGCAGGTCCTTGGTGGTCGTCTTCCCGTTGCTCCCCGCGACGGCCACGACCTTCGCGGCGAGCGCGCGGCGGCGGTGCCTCCCCAGCCGGCCGAGCGCGTGCAGCGTGTCGTCGACCACGTAGTAGCGGCGATCCTGCGGCGCGTCGGGCGGAATGCGCGAGACCACCGCGGCGGCGGCGCCCGCGTCGAAGGCGCCGGCCAGGAAGTCGTGCGCGTCGAAGCTCTCGCCCTTCAGCGCCACGAAGAGCGAGCCCGGCGCGATCTTGCGCGTATCCGTCGACACCCCCGTGAGCTCCACCGCGCCGCCCCCTCCGGACCCCGTCTCCAGGGCCCGCTCCACCTCGTCACCGGTCCAGCGAAACCCGCTCAACCACCACCTCCACCCGCTGCGTCAGCGTCGGGAAAGACCTCGCGCACCACCTTCCGTTCGTCGAAGGGACGCTTCTCCTTGCCCACCACCTGGACCGTCTCGTGGCCCTTGCCCGCGAGCAGGATCAGGTCGTCGGGAGATGCGTTCCGGAGGGCGTGGTGGATGGCCTCGCGGCGGTCGGAAATGCGGCGGCGGGGTGCACTTCCCATGCCGCGCTCGACGTCGTCGAGGATGCGCTCGGGGTCCTCGAAACGGGGGTTGTCGGAGGTGACGACGACCTCGTCGGCGCCCGCGACGGCGATGCGCCCCATCTCCGGACGCTTGCCTTCGTCGCGGTCGCCGCCGGCGCCGAACACCACCCACAGCTTCCCCTTCACCAGCGGGCGCAGCGCCGCCAGCGCGCGCTCCAGCGCGTCGGGGGTGTGGGCGTAGTCGATCAGCACCGTGGCCGTCCCCGCCGGGGTCGGCACGCGCTCCAGCCGGCCGGGGACCTGCGTGAGCGTCTCCAGCCCCGCCGCGATCTCCTCCAGCGGCCAGCCCAGCGCCCAGAGCACCGCCGCGCACCCGACGGCGTTCGATACGTTGAAGTCGCCGAAGAGGGGGAGATGGACTGGAGACGTCTCCCCAGAAGCCTCCAGTACCATCTCCATCCCCCCCTCCCCGACACATACATCCCGCGCCCACACGTCCGCCGGGGCGGAGGTGCTGAAGCGGACGACCCGGCGGTTTCCCGATGCCCCCACACCGTTCCATGCCGGATCGTCCGCATTCAGCACGACCACGCCCGCGGGCTTGAGCAGCTCCACGATGCGGAGCTTGGCCGCGCGGTACTCGTCCATCGTCTGGTGGTAGTCCAGGTGGTCGCGGGTCAGGTTGGTGAAGAGCGCCGCGTCGAACCGCACCGCCACCAGGCGGCCCTGGTGCAGCGCGTGCGAGCTGGTCTCCATCGCCACCGCCTCCACCTTCACCGGCGCTCCCTCCGGCTTCGTCGCCGCCTCGCCCTCGCGCAGCGCACGGAGCAGGCGGGCCACGTCGGTGGGCCCGGGGGTGGTGAGCCCCTCCGTCCCCGGGATCACCTTCCCCTCGCGGTCCACTGCGCCCAGCGTCCCCAGGCTGGCGGCCGGGGCGCGCCGCCCCAGCAGGTGGCGCAGGATCGCCGCGCTGGTCGTCTTCCCGTTGGTCCCCGTGATCCCCACCAGGGTCAGCTCGTCCCACGGGTCGCCGTAGACGGCCGCCGCCGCGTAGGCGGCCGCCAAGCGGCCGTCGGTGACCTCGATCTGCGGCAGGCTGATCCCGTGGGTGCGCTTCTCCACCGTGGCCCCTGCGGAGCCGCGCGCCGAGACCTCGGCCAGGAAGCGGTGCGAGTCGATCTCGGCGCCCTCGTAGGCGCAGAAGAGGTGGCCGCTCTTCACCTTGCGCGAGTCCGTCCACGCCTCCGTCACGGGCCGTGCGGCGGCGCGGTCGGCCAGGTTGCGCTCGCCCGCCAGCAGGCCCTCGCGCCTGAGCCGCTCCGCCACGTCGCCCAGCGTCGTCCGTGCAGCCATCAGCTTCCCTCCCCCACCAGCGTGAGCGTGTCGCCGCGCGCGAGGATCGCCCCCGCGCCGGGAAGGGTGCCCTTCACCGCGCCGCCGCCCTGCAGCCGCACGTGGAAGCCCAGCGCGTGCAGCCGCCGCGCCCCGTCGCGCAGCGCCAGCCCCGCCAGCGCGGGGACGGGCACGGGCCCCGCGTCGCGCCGCGGCGTGGTCGGAGGGGCACGGTTGTCCAGGAAGACGTAGGTTCCCTCGCGCCCCTCGGCCGCGGGCACGTCCGCGGGCACCGCCACGGCGAGCGCGGCGGAAGGCTCCGGGTGCGTGCGCGAGCCCAGCAGCGCGCGCCGGTCCAGCGTGGGCGAGCGCGCGGCGAGGATCGCCTGCAGCGTGGCCCGCGTCACCGGCGCGGCCGTCAGTCCGCCGTAGTAGTCGCCCTGCGGCCGGTCGAGCTTCACGTAGATCACCAGCTGCGGCGCCTGCGCGGGGAAGAAGCCCACGAAGGTGGAGTTGTACGCCCCCGCCTCGTAGCGCCCGTTCGCCCCGGTCCGCCGCGAGGTCCCCGTCTTCCCCGCCACCTCGAAGGTGCTGAGCGAGGCGTGGGTCCCGGTGCCGTCGGCCACCACGTCGACCAGGACGTCGCGCAGCGCCGAGGCGACCTGCGCGGGGATGGCCCGGCGGACCGGACGCGGCGCGCGGCGCTCCACCGCGCCGCCGTCGGCGCCGCGGACCTCGCGCACCAGCCGCGGCTCCATCAGCACGCCGCCGTTGGCGATCGCGCCGTACGCCATCGCCATCTGCAGCGGGGTCACCGAGACCTCGTAGCCCATCGCCAGGCTCGCCGGCGTCACCGGCGACCAGCGCGCGGGGCGCGAGAGGCGGCCGGACGACTCCACCGGGTACTCCACCCCCGTCGCCGTGCCGAAGCCGAAGTCCCGCAGCGCGCCGTACTGCTCCCCCGGCGGGAGGCGGGGGGAGAACTTCGCCATCACGATGTTGCTGGAGACGCGCAGCCCGTCGCGCAGCGTCAGCCACTCGTAGGGGTGCACGTCCTGGATCACGCGCCCCTCGGGCGTGGTCCAGCTCCCCTGCTCGGCGTAGACGCGGTCCGTCAGCGCCGCCCGCCCGCCCGCCAGCAGCCCGGCGACGAAGAAGGGCTTGAGCGTGGACCCCGGCTCGTACGGCTCGATGAAGGCGGAGAGGTCGCGCGAGGCCGGCCGCTTCGACACCGCCGCCAGGATCTCGCCCGTGCGCGGGTCGGTGAGGATCAGGTCGCCGCCGGCGGCGTGCGTGGCGCGCACCTGCTCGGCGAGCGCGGCGTCGGCGATCTCCTGCAGGTCGAAGTCGATGGAGAGCACCACGTCGTCGCCGTCGCGCGGCGGGAGCGCGGGGAGGGAGAGCGTCGCCTCCTTGCGCCCGTGCGCGTCGCGGCGGAGGACGGAGAAGCCGTCGGTGCCGCGCAGCAGCGAGTCCATCGCCTGCTCGATCCCCCCCATCGCGCGTCCGTCGCCGGAGACGCCGCCCAGCACCTCGCGGCCGACGTCGCCCTGCGGGTAGAAGCGCTCCAGCCGGCGCTCCACGTAGAAGCCGCGCAGCTCGCCCAGCCCGCGGCGCTGCTCCACGGTGAAGCGCCCGGGGAGGACGACCCAGGCGCGCTGCGGATCGGTCGCCCGGCGCGCCTCGGCGCGGGGGAGCCCCAGCGCGCGGGTCAGGCGGAGGACGGCGTCGCCGCGGTCGCGCACCTCGCGCGGGGCGATGGAGACGGCGAAGGTCTCGCGGGTGAGCGCAAGCGCCACGCCGTCGCGGTCGTAGATGGCGCCGCGGCGCGCCGGGACCGGCACGCGCGTCTGCTGCTGGCGCTCGGCCTCGCCGCGCCAGCGGTCGCCCTGGAACCCCTGGAGCTGCACCGCGCGGCCCACGATCAGCAGCGCGGTGAGGCCGAGGGCCCCGGCCAGCCACCAGCGGCGGCGCATCAGCCGCTCGTCCACGCCGATGCCGTTCGCGGGGGCGCTCATCGCCCCTCCTCCGCGGCGGAGTCCGGGCGCGGCGCCGCCGAGGCGGGGACGGGGAGGAGCACCACCTCCTCGTCGCGCGCCACGTGCATCCCCAGCCGCTCCTGCGCGTACCGCGCGATGCGGTCGCGCCGCTGCAGCTCCAGGATGCGCGTCGTCAGCTCGTCACGCTCGGCCTCGGCCACCGCCACCTCCTCGCGCACCGTCTCCAGCTCCCGGAAGCGCTCCCGCCCCACCGTCTGCCTCCACACCACGCTCGCCAGCGCCGCCACCAGCAGCGCCGCGTAGGCGATCCACCGCAGCCGCGACCGCCGCCGCGCGCCGCGCGCCTCCGCCTTCGCGCGCGGGGCCTCCCAGCGGCTCGGGCCGGCGGCGCGGCTCACGCGTGCCTCCACGCGCGCAGCCGGGCGCTGCGAGCCCGCACGTTCCGCTCGACCTCGTCCGCCGACGCGGTGACCGCCTTGCGGGTGATTGCCTCCCCCTGGGCCACGCCGCCGCAGACGCAGACCGGGAGCCCCGGCGGGCAGGTGCAGGCCCGGCTCCAGCCGCGGAAGGCGTTCTTCACCAGCCGGTCCTCAAGCGAGTGGTAGCCCAGCACCGCGAGCACCCCGCCGGGCGCCAGCGCGTCGCGGAAGGCCGGGAGCGCCGCCTCGAGCTGCTCGATCTCGCCGTTCACCGCGATCCGCAACGCCTGGAAGATCCGGGCGCGGTCGCCGGCGTCGGCTCGGGGCATCGCGCGGCCGATGGCCTCCAGCAGGTGGTCGCTGGTCGCGAACGGCGCCCGCCCGCGCATCTCCACGATCACCCGCCCCAGCATCCGCGAGCGCTTCTCCTCGCCGTACTTCCAGAAGAGGGTCGCGAGCTCGGGCTCGTCCAGCTCGTTCAGCAGGTCGGCCGCGGTGGGCTCGCCGGCGCTGGCCCGCGCCATCCGCATGTCCAGCGGCGCCCCGGCGCGGAAGGTGAACCCGCGCTCCACCTGGTCGATCTGGTGCGACGAGATCCCCAGGTCCAGCAGCACCCCGTCCAGCGTCCCCGCTCCCACCCCCGCCGCCTCCACCGCCTTGGCGAAGGGCGAGGCCACCAGCCGCACCCGCCCGCCGAAGCGCTCCAGCCGCCGCCCCGCCTCCGCCAGCGCGTCGGGGTCGCGGTCCACGCCGATCAGCCGGGCCTGGGGCCCGCGCTCCAGCAGCGCCTCCGCATGCCCTCCGCCGCCCAGGGTGCCGTCCAGGAAGGTCCCGCCGCGCTCGGGGCGCAGCACCGCCATCACCTCCTCCACCATCACCGGCGCATGGTAGGCGGAGGCGAAATCGGTCATGCCGCGCTGCGCTGCCGGAGGGCCGTGGCCGTGGTGAGCGTGCTGCGGCAGCCGCGGCAGAGGCACCAGTCCGCCCCCAGCCAGCCGGCGAGCTCCGGGATCTGCTCGAAGGGTCCCAGGTGCCGGTCCAGCGCGCAGAGCACCGCGCGCGGCGCGCGGCGGGCGGCCCGGGGCTGGTCGAACGAAGGCAGGATCACGGCGCCTCCACGGCGAGGGGTGGGCGTCATCCGAAGACCTTGAGGGTGATGTCGTCCGTCTGCTCCGCCGGTGCGGTCACGGCGGTGAAGCGGTCGGGGTTCCAGATCTCGATGCGGTCGATGGCGCCCACCACCAGCGCGGGCCCGGCGATCCCGACCGCATCCTGCATGCGCTGGGGCACCAGGATGCGCCCCTGCTTGTCGGGGACGACCTCCGCCGCGTTGGCCGTGAGGCGGAGCGCCCAGGCCCGGTTGGCCGGCGAGCCGCGCATGGCGTCGCGCAGCTTTTCCTGCACGCCCTGCCAGGTGCTCTCGGGGTAGAGGGTGAGCGACTCGGGAAAGACGTGCACCAGCACCAGGGTCTGCTCGCCGCTCTCGCGCCTGAACTGCGCGGGGAGGCTGAGCCGGCCCTTCTCGTCCACCTGGTGCTGAAAGCTCCCGAGATATCCGCTCATGCGGCTCCAGCGGAGGGTGTGTTCCCCTCAGTCTCCCACAATCACCCACTTCTCCCCACCGCAGCAAGCTAACGTTCCTTTCACGGCAGTCAAGGCGAAGATATGCCGAACGGGTCAGCGGGCGAATGCGTCAGGTGGGCACGACGAAGATACTGGAATTCCGCGGGTGGAGCGAGGGTGGTGGGATGAAGTGGGAGAGGCGGGCTCGACGCCGGGCAGGGCGAACGAATTCGCGGCAACAAACACTGCGCGCCGCGCATCGGTTTTCCCCCGAGCAGCGGCTCGGGGCCGGCTCGGCCGAGGTCCGGGGCAAGGTGCTTGGCTCCCCAGCCCCGGAGGGCAGGGGGCGGCCCCGGCTGGCGCAGCGCGATGCTCGGATCCAGTTTCCCTGCACTGGGCCCAATGGTGTCACACCACGTCCGTCTCGCCGCGGCCTTAAGAATCGCTGAAGCTGACGGGCCGGCTGCGGAAAGCGGGCGTTCCGCGCCCGCAGGGGTTGAATCGGCCCGCAGCTTAGCTCGAGCGTCAGGCCGAGACAGAGTCCGTCGTGCCGCGCCCAATCCCGCTTTGAACAGCGAGGTGACCTCTCATGCAGATCACATCCGAAGGCGAGCGTCCGCTGACGGTCATCAACGTCTTCCGCGTCGTACCCGAGCAGCAGCCACGGCTCATCGAGCTGCTCACCCAGGCCACCGAGGCCACCGTGCGACACGTGCCCGGTTTTCTGGGGGCGGCGCTACACCGGGGGCTGGACGGGACGCAGGTGACGATGTATGCGCAGTGGCGCTCGCACGAGGACTACGCGCGGATGCGGAGCCGGCCGGACAGCTCGCCGTTCCTGGCGGAAGCGCTGCGGTTCTCCACGTTCGAGCCGGGGCTGTACGAGGTCGCTGCGGTCTTCGCGCCCGCGACCGGCGGTTCCCCGGCCTGACGAGTCATTGCAGCTGACGAGCGCGCGCAGCGTTCCTGCCGCATCCATGGCTCCAACCCTGCGCGCTCGCAGCCGAACCCTGGCGTTAGGCCGCTTCAGGAGCACGTAATGCGCCCTCTTCGGTATTCCATCAACGTCACCTTGGACGGGTGCTGCGATCATCGTGCAATTTCCGCTGACGAGGACTTGCATCGTCACGCGGTCGAGAACCTCGCTCGGGCCGATGCCCTCCTCTTTGGCCGAGTGACTTACGAGATGATGGAGGCAGCGTTTCGGCCGGCGGCGTAGACGGGAGCGCGGCCTGATTGCATGGAACCCTTCGCCCGGACGATCGACGCGGCAAACAAGTTCGTCGTGTCGAGCACCCTGGGCCGGGTCGATTGGAACGCGAAGCTCGTGCGCGGGGATCTGGGGAAGGCCGTTCAGCCGCGCAAAGCGGAGTCGGGTAAGGGACTGTTGTTGGGAGGCGTGAAGCTCCCGCTGGCGTTGGCGGAGCTGGGATTGATCGATGAGTTCGAGTTCGTGGTGCAGCCCAGGCTAGCGGGGCACGGGCCTACATTGTTCGCGAGGCTATCGAAGCATGTCGACTTGAGGCTCGTGAGTCGGCTGGAGTTCGGCTCGGGGGCGGTGGCGATGCGGTATGAGCCGAGGTAGCCGTCGGAACGAACTCTACACTCTCCCAAGTTGCCTTTCCTTCAATTGGGCCGCCAGTTGCGGCCTAAGGCGTCGTAAAACAATAAGTGGAGCACTGTCTCCGTGAATCGCCGTAGCTCCACGCCTGTTCCAATCGTACGATTGAAGCAGTCACTGTTTTACAAGCTCTTTAGTGATCTGGCCCACACCACGTCCGATGGTTTAGCCGCGCAACGAACCTCAACGGAGGATTACGATGATCAATCTCTTACAAGCGATTCGCGACAAGACGGAGACTTGGATGGTGACCTGGGTGGAACTCATTTCCGCGCCCAAGGCCTTCTTTGCCACTCTCGATCGCACGGAGTCTCATCTTTTGGTGCTGCCGCAATCCGATTCCTCCCCGGGTGTTAAGCTGCCATCGCTGGAGTTCTTCTGGGGCGCGCAGGTCGTCGCTTATCTATCCGCCGCCATTTGCGCCATCTCCTTCTTCATGGATGTCCATGCTCCTGCCCTGAATTCCCATCTCGCTGATGCTTCACGCGGATTCGGGGCAGTCACGACTGTCATTGGCGTCGCGGTGCTCGGACGCCTGCTTGCTCTATGGCTGGTAGGTGCCGTTTCGTTCGGAGCATATCGCATTTCCGGTTCAAGAACCGACTTCCGACACCACGTACGTGTGCTCCACTATCTCACCAGCTTCGATTTTCTGCCTGCGGCAATTATGACACTGTTAATCATGTTTCAGGACCCGTATATCAACAATCTCCAAGCGTCGTGGGATTATCTAAGCCATAATCCCTTGTCGAGCGCGTTGCTCATAGTATGGTGTCTGGTGCTAGTCTACAACCTTGTAATTAGCTATATCGCGCTCGGTGTCGTGCATGGCCAAACGTCAAGCCGACGGCGTATGACGTTTATAGTAGGATTCACGCCCATCTTCCTGATCATTACGATCATCAGCACATGGTTTGCAGCACGATTGGTAGCACTCGCATTGGTGAAGAATTTTGACTGACCCAGACAAACGGCGTCTGATGCAGCGCGCTCAGGATCGGCGCCAGGGGTCCATCTCGCCTAACAAAATATGGATTGCAGCCCGCGCAGCCGGCCCTGCAATCCTTTGTTCAAGAGGCCCGACGGGTGGCGGAGGGCCCTTGGGGCAACGGTTCCGAGAGCGAGTCCGGGAACAGCCTCGGGGCATGCAGAGAGCGGATCGAACAGGGCGCCGTGACGGCCGGGAGGGGGTGGAGGTCGCGCATGCTCGGCAGCGCCGGGCGCTGGACGTCGCGCGTAGGCGCCTCTGCCGGGCGGGGCGGGAGAACGACGGGCAGAAAGCACCACGCGGCCCGGTGGAAGGGGGCCCCTCGGAAGGGGAGCAGAAAGAGCCGGTGCGCCCGTACGGCGTCAGCTGATGTCGAAGACGACGCGCGTGCGGCAGCGGACGAAGGCCACCACGCAGAGGCGACCTGTCGCTCGTCGTGAGCGTAGAGGTCGCCGTTCTCGGATCGCCACCCTCGCCTGGGAGCAGACCATGGCTCGTGTACGCGTGCACAACTTTACGATCTCGCTCGACGGCTATGGCGCCGGCCCGCTCCAGACTCGCGAGGATCCCCTCGGCGTCGGTGGTGAAGGGCTGCACGAATGGTTCATCCCGACCCGCGCGTTCCAGCGCATCAATGGTAAGGCCGGCGGCACCACCGGCGCCGATGACGATATCGCAGCGCGTTTTGGGGAGGGCATCGGCGCGTGGATCATGGGACGCAACATGTTCGGCCCGATTCGTGGTCCCTGGCCCGATGACGCCTGGCGCGGCTGGTGGGGGAAGAACCCGCCGTATCACGGCCCCGTATTTGTGTTGACGCATCACGGCCGCCCGCCGATCCAGATGGAAGGCGGTACGGTGTTCCACTTTGTCACAGGCGGTAGCCGCGAGGCGCTGGAACGAGCGGTGGCGGCAGCTGAGGGAAAGGATGTGCAGATCGGCGGCGGTGTGGCAACGATCCGTGAGTATCTCGAAGCGAGGCTCATCGACGAGATGCACGTGGCGATCGCGCCCAGGTTGCTCGGGTCCGGCGAGCATCTCTTGTACGGCCTCGATCTCACAGCCTTGGGCTATGAGTGCACCAACCATGTGCCAACTGCCGCCGCAACCCATGTCGTGCTCACAAGAGGTCAGTGACTCGAGCGGTGACCGATCGTTGAAGAAGCTGATGTCGTCGGGCACGTCGAGGGCTGGCGCTTTCGCGGGCTGCCTGACTCTGGCGTCAGGCGCACCTGCCACCATCCAGATCTGGATGAGCAACGTCCTCCGAAGCGGCGGGCTGTAGCCACCCAGACATGTCAGTCACCGCGTCCGAGCAGTTCCCGCTTTTCGTCCTCGGTAAGCTCGGCCTCCGCCGGATGCCCACTGCCGCCGGGGAGTTCTCGCCGTTCAGCCCGTCTGGCTACGGCCAGCGAACCAGCAGCGCAGACCGCGCTCGCCATGGCGAGGGGAGGGCCGAACACCAGGAACTCTCCCCACAACGCCCCCCTCGAAGGGCCGCGCCGACGACGAAGATCCCGGACAGCAGGAGGCTAATGAAAACGGTCTCTGGGTGAACGAATACACGAGAATTATGGATCGTGTTGAGGTGGAGTTCAGAGCTCGCTTGCGTGGTGGGTAGCCACGAGTTGGAATGCCAGCCGTAGCCGCGGCCTAACAATCGGCTGCAGGGGATCGGGGCCGTCCATGATTTCGCCAACGACAGGCTTGCGCGCCGGCCCCGCACCCCTGACCTTGTGTCGTTAGGCGCGATCTTCCAGAGCCGACCTATGTTGAACAACAGCATGAGAACTCGGTTCGTCTTGGGCCTTGTAGCGCTCTTGGTAATTGTCGTATCAGGGGTCGCAGCATATTTTCTTGATGGGACCGCACAGGTTCGAGCGTGGGGCCTCGTTATCCTTGGCATCGGCTCATTGTTTCTAACTTTTGGCGGTTTTGACATTGGCTCTGTCGACGAAGCAGGCCCCGAGAAACTTGGATATATCGGACTGCTTGTCGGCGCGCTCATGATGCTCGGCGGCGCGATTGCACTAATCAACGGAACAATGCCAGGCGGTATGGGAATACCAGACTGGCTGAAGCATGAAAAGGGCTCTGCCCCGCAGACCATCACCCCGACATTAGTCGCGCGGGAATCCGCCTCACGCAGCACTGCTGTCCGGTTAAAAGTCGAATAGTAGCAACTGGTTAGCCAAAGGGTTTTCCAGAACGGCGTAATCCGGTGAGCCGAGTGCTTGTTCCAGCGGGATTCGCTCGAAGAGTGAGAGGCTCAGGATCTGTAGCAAAGT
>DASYJZ010000314.1:0-5032 GCA_035995965.1 Longimicrobium sp.
ACTCAGCACTCAGCACTCAGCACTCAGCACTCAGCACTCAGCACTTCCCCCTAGAACCCCGGCTGGAAGCTGAACTGCCAGTGCCAGCCGTTGGGGCGGTCGAAGGCGTTCACGAAGTCCGCCTCGGCGATCAGGTAGCCGAAGAGGTTGATCCGGGCGCCCAGGCCGCCGCTGGTCAGGAAGCCGCGGTCGGTGAGGGCGTCGCCGGGGCCGCGCGTGAACTCCAGGTGCGTGCTCGTCACCTGGCCGTTGTTGTTGCGCAGCTTGCCCCACGCCGCGCCCGCGTCGCCGAAGGCGAACACCTCCACCGGCGGGAGCTGCACGTTGCCGTGCAGCGTGTTGCGGATCAGCGGGAAGCGCAGCTCCACGTTGGCCACCGCGATGCGGCTGCCGAACAGGCTCTGGTACACCCGGCACTCCTGCCCGCCCCCGGACGACGCGCTCAGCTCGGCCAGGCACCCGTTGGTCACGCTGCCGTACGAGTAGCCGCGGATCAGGTACGGGTAGCCCAGGAACACCGCGCTCGGCACCGCCTCGTCGCGCCCGTAGCGCCCGAAGTGCAGGCCGCGGAAGGCCAGCGTGACCGGCCGCGCGAGGAAGTAGCGCCGGTAGTCGGTGGTCAGCGAGGTGAACTGCAGGCTGCCGACGGTGGGCGCCACCTCCAGGCGGTAGCGCTGCCCCACGATCGGCGAGGTGTAGCCGTCGATCGCGTTGTCGTAGACCATCGCCGCCGTGGCCTCGCCCAGGTTCCACTGCCCCAGGCTCTGCTTGCTCTGCGTGTAGCTGAGCAGCGCCGTCCCCGACGCGTCGTAGGTCCAGTCCTGCACCTTGATGTCCTGCGTGATCCGCCGGGCGCCCGCCGCGAACTCCACCCGCCGCACCCGCGAGAAGGGGTACGGCGCGATGCCGTAGGCGCTGTTGTCGAAGTAGCGGTAGACCACGAGCTGGTTGTGCAGGTTGCCGGCGTTGTCGAACCCCTGCTGGTACCCGCCCACGATGTACGGCGAGCGCGCGATGGACGCGCCCCAGTTCACGCGGTGCTTCTGGTTGAGGTAGACGACGTTGCCGCCGATCTCGTCCAGCTGCCCCTGCGCCTGGATGGTGCCGTAGACGGTGTGGTAGCCCAGCACGTCGCTGAAGATGCCGCCCACGCCGCCGTACACCCCGCCGCGCGCGTAGGGCCCCGAGGCCGCCGCCACGCCCAGCTGCGGCTGGCCCAGGTAGTCCAGCGAGAGCCGCGGCCGGTACGGCGCCACCGCGTAGGTGGCCGGCGCCGACGGCTCCGGACGCCCGAACGAGGGGTCGCGGATGGCGGTGAGCACGCGGTTGTACGCGGGCTCCGTCGGCCGCGGGCTGGGCGGGAGCAGCGCCGGGAGCGGGTCGCCGTTGGCCGCGAGCTGCGGCGTCTCGGGCGTGGTCCCCGCGAGCTGCGTGGGGTCCGACAGCCCGTAGATGTTGTAGCCGTTGCGCTCGTAGACGGTGAACACCAGCCGGTCGGCCATGGTGGCGGACGAGAGGGCCGGGCTCAGCTCGGTGATCCCGCTCACCCCGGTGAACAGCTTGGTCACCTGCGTGAGCTGCCCACCCGCCGCGTTCGTCCGGTAGATGTTGGGGATGCCGGTGCGGTCGCTGATGAAGTACAGCGCGCCGCCGGGGGCCCACTGCGGGTTGATGTTCTTCCCGCTCTCCGTGCCCGGCAGCAGCCGCGTGGCGCCGCTGGGCCAGTCCATCACCGCCAGGCGGTAGTTGCCGTAGGTGAGCGCGGCCACGTCGGTCCCGGCGTCGGTGACGTAGGCCAGCGAGCGCCCGTCGGGGCTGAACGCCGGCTGCATCTGCGCCACCTTGTCGTTGGTCAGCTGGCGCGACTGGCCGCTGGCCAGGTCCACCGCGTAGAGGTCCGAGATCCCGCCCTTGATCGCCGACACCACCACGGTGCCGCCGTCGGCCGAGAAGGTGGGGTTGCTGATCTCGCCCACCCCCGGGATCTCGTACTCGCGCAGGATGCGCGCGCTCTGGATGTCGAGGATCACCACCACGTCGTGCGCCTTGCGCAGCGCCGCGAAGGCGAAGTGCCGCTGGTCGGGCGACCAGGCGCCGGCCGAGTTGATGAAGCGCAGGCTGCCGAAGTGCGGGTCGAGCGAGGTGCCCTTCACCAGCCGGCGCTGCACCCGCCCGGTGGCCGCGTCGGCCAGGTAGAGCTGGATGTCGATGAACCCGGCCGACGACAGGTAGGCGAACTGCCGCCCGTCGGGCGACACCGAGGGCGACACGTTGTAGTCGCCGCGGTTCTGGGTGCGGGTGACCACCAGCGGGGTGGCCAGCTCGCGCGCCTCGCGCTGCTGCGCCAGCAGCGGCAGGTAGGTGCGGCGGATGGAGTCGTGCCAGTCGCGGATGATCTGGTCGACGTCGGAGTTCAGGATGCGCTGGAAGGCGTCTTCGTACGGCACCCCCTGCCCCACCTGCTTGAGGATCTGCCCGATGGCGGCGTCGCCCCAGCGGCCGCCCACGTACGCCCAGAGCGCCTGCCCCCAGCGGTAGGGGAAGAAGCGCGGGTCGTAGTTGAGCTGGGCCTGGTTGGGGAGGGTGTTGGTGAGCGCCGCGTCGCGCATCCACATCGCCGTGTTGGGGTCGACGGGGCCGATCGACAGGTACTCGGCCATCCCCTCGATGAACCAGAGCGGCGCGTTGAAGCGCGCGGCGGCCGCCTCCAGCCCGCCGCCGGCGCGGCCCAGGCCGGTGATGTCGTACTGGAAGGCGTGCACCAGCTCGTGGCCGATCACGTGGTCCGTCTCGCGGTACGGGCCGGCGAAGGGGAGCACCACGCGCTGCTTGAACACCTCGGTCACGCCCCCCGTCCCCTCGCCGATGTCACCCTGCAGCACCGAGGTCTGCTGGAACTCGGGCGAGCTGGCGTAGAGGATCAGCGGCTGGCGCGCCTCGAACTCGTGGTCCAGGATGCGCGAGAAGCGCGCGTACCAGCGCTCGGCCATGCGCGAGCCGTCGCGCGCGGCGGACTCTTCCTCGGGGTAGTAGTAGACGTCGAAGTGCGGCGTCCGCAGGATGCGGAAGTCGAAGGTGCGGTACTGGACCTTGTTCTGCCCGAAGTACTGGGCGCTCGCGGCGACCGGCGCCGACAGCGCGGCGGCTGCCGCCGCCGCGGCTGCGAGCCGGGCGGACCTGCGGACCAAGCGGAACATCGGGTCTCCTTCCACCCCAGACGGCTGTGGATTGGCTGATACCGTGCCCGGCATCCCCGGGCGGAGCGGAAGGGCCCCGGCGCGGCCCTGCACGCTTGCACAACGTCTATCGGCAGGGGGTTCTGACGGAGCCGATCCGCGCCATTCCGTGCATCTGCACGGGTGAGGCCCGTCTCCCCCGAACGATCCTGACAGCTTCGCGGCGCTCCCGCCAGTACGGGAACGGCCGGCGCGTCGCCGGGCTTCCGCCTCGGCATCTTGGGCCCGCTCCACGTGGCGGCGGCGGGGGCCTCGAAACGCACGGATCGTGCCCCCTGCGGGTCCACCGTTCCGCGCGTGCGGACGGCGAGAAACGCCGCGCTTTCCGGTACCCGCCGGGCGCCGCGGCCGCACCGGCCGGGCCGGGTGGAGGCACCCCCGTCATTCCTTCGACACGCGACCCGCCGCTCACCCTATGGAACAGGCGTACGCGCGCGGCGTGACGGACGGATGCATCGGCGGCCGGAATCGTCCCTCCGCGCCGCGGGTGGTCCGGCGCTTGCTCGCGGCGTGGGGGAGGCTGTAGCGGGGCGGCACGGCTCGTCCCGCGGCGATCCAGAAGGAGGGGGCGGTGGACGCGACCGGAGACGAGCAGGCCATGGCGGAACGGGAGGAGCGTGCGAGCCACGCGCTGCACGCGTACCGGGAGCGGCGCCGGCGCCGGCGGGCGGTCGACACCTGGTTCGGCACCGCCGAGGGGCTGCTGGGCGACGACGGGGCGGACGCCGCCGAGCGTGCGCGCCGGCGGATGGACGTGATCGAGGAGGCGCAGGCGGAGGGGATGTCGCCGGAGCTGGCGGAGATGATGTACGACGTGGCTGCCGAGGAGGGGCTGGACCCGCCGCTCGCCTACGAGCTGGTGCGCTCCGGGCTGGGGGTGGCGCCCCCGCCCGGCGGCGTGGACAACGCGGCCGAGCAGCCTGCGAGCGACAAGTACTACCCCACCTGGCTCCTCCCCGCCACGCCGACGGACGACGTGCTGCGCGAGCGCATGCTGCGCCTCTCCTTCCGCCGCCTGCGCTGCCTGCTGGAACTGCACGTGGATCCGGCCGAGGCCTTCCGCCTCTACGCGCGTGAGCCGGACGTCGGGGTGTACGGATTCTAGGGGACAGGGGACAGGGGACAGGGGACAGGGGACAGCAAGCGGTTCCAACCCATCGCCGTCCAGCCCATCGTTTCTGTCCGCCGTTCCGGTTCGCATTGTCCCGGCGCGCGCCGACCGCGACATTGTCGCGCATGCAAACTACCGAACAGAATCATCCGGAGATGGACGTGTCCGAACAGAACGAGACCGAGGCGCCCGCCGTGGGCTTCGCCGACCTGGGGCTGGCGCCCGAGCTGCTGGCCGCGCTGGAGACGCTGGGCTACGAGGAGCCCACTCCGATCCAGGTGCAGGCCATCCCCATCCTCCTCACCGGGCAGGACGTGATCGGCCGCGCGGCCACGGGGACCGGGAAGACGGCCGCCTTCGCGCTCCCGCTGGCGCAGCGCATCGACCCGCAGGGCGGCGTGCAGGCGCTCATCCTCGCCCCCACGCGCGAGCTGGCGGTGCAGGTGGCCGAGGCCACGCACAAGTACGGGGCCCGGCGCGGCATCCGCGTGCTGGCGGTGTACGGCGGGCAGGCCATCGACCGGCAGCTGCGCGAGCTGCGGCGCGGCGTGCACGTGGTGGTCGGCACCCCGGGGCGCATCCTGGACCACATCCGCCGGCGCTCGCTGGACCTTTCCGGCGTGCGCTTCGTGGTGCTCGACGAGGCCGACGAGATGCTGGACATGGGCTTCATCGAGGACATCGA
>DASYJZ010000315.1:0-10236 GCA_035995965.1 Longimicrobium sp.
GAGCGCGTGCCCGGCGTAGTGCACCACCTCGGCGCGCGGCAGCGCCCGCTCGAACGCCTCCCGGTCCGCCGCCGCGCCGGCGAGCACGCCGGCGCCGGGGTAGAGCGCCGCCACCGCCTCGGCCTCGGCCGCCGCGCCCGGCAGCCGCTGCAGCCCCGGCCAGGCGCCCGGGTCGAAGGCGGGGTCCGCCACCACCAGCGCCCGGGGTGCGGCCGGGACGCCGCCGCCGCGGCGGCCCGCGTCGCGCAGCGTGGGGGCGAAGCGGAGTGCGTGCGCCTCCACCAGGTAGCGGCCGCGAACGGTGTCGAGCAGCGCCGCGAAGGGGGCCGCCGCCACCTCGCCGTCTGCCACCACCACCAGCGTGGCGCCGTCCGCCAGGTTCGCCGCCACCGGCCGCACCAGCCGGTCGTACAGCGCCGCCAGCGGCTCCCGGGCCGCGTCGCCCGCCCCCAGCTCCAGCGCCGCGCGCGCGCGCTCCACCATCCTCCCCAGCGCCTCGCGGCCCACGGTGGCGCGCGCCATCCGCACCACGCCCCCCGACACCGTCCACGCCAGCAGGGTGTCGCCGACCAGCGCGTACTCCACCGCCGTTTCGCCGGGTGGGAGCGCCGCCGCCTCGCCGCCCGCCCGCGGGTGGGCGGCGGAGAGCGGGGCGCGGCCCCGTTCCAGCGCCGCGAGGGCGTCGGCGGGGCGGCCCTGGCGCACGCGCAGCATCACCATGCGGTCGAACACCGCGCGGGCGGCGTCGAGCAGCGCCGCCCGCGCCGCGGCGCCGGCCACGCCCTCGCCCAACTCCGAGAGCCGGCCGGTTGCGCGGTCCAGGTCGGCGGCCGCGGCCTCCGCGTCACCCAGCGCCAGCCGTGCGTCGGCCCGCGCCACCAGGGCGGGGAGGAGGTGCAGCGGGTTCCCCAGCGGGGCGAAGTACGCTACCGCCGAGTCCAGCGCCGCCGCCGACCGGGCCGGGGAGGTGCGCGCCGCCGCCGCCGCCCGGGCCACGCGCAGCCGCGCGCCGAACCAGAGCGCCGGCCCCGGCGCCATCCCGCGCACCGCCGCGCCGCCGGCGGAGAGGTCTGCCGCCGCGCCGGCCGCGTCGCCCGCCCGCGCCCGCAGCTCCGCCCGCGCCAGGAGCGCTTCGGCGGCGTAGATGGGGCGCTCCGTGCGTGCCGTGGCGGCCACGTCCGCGTCCTGCAGCGCCAGGGCGGCGCGGGGGAGCCCGTCGGCCGAGGCGGCCTGCGCCATCACCGCCAGGAGGTTGTGCATCCAGAGCGAGCCGCGGTACGGACGCAGGGTGCGCGCGGCGCGGTGGAGGGCCGCGTATCCCCCGTCCTCGTCTCCCAGCGCGAGCCGCGTCTCGCCCTCCAGGTAGCGCACCGCGCCCAGGTGCTCCCGCTCGCCCGCGCGGTCCAGCAGCGCTTCGGCGGCACGGTACTCCGCCAAGGCCTCCTGGTAGCGCCCGGCCCGCAGCAGCGTGGTCCCCACGGACCAGTGCGCGCGTCCCGCCAGCGCCGGCATCCTCGCCGGGTCGGCGGCGGCGGCCACGGCGCGGAGGTCGCGCTCCCCCTCGGCGCCGCGGCCGCCGTAGACGCGCGTGGTGCCGCGGAAGAGCCGCGCCCAAGCCCGCAGCGGCCGCGACGCGGCCGGGTCGGCCGCGACCGCCTCGAACTCCGGCCCCGCTCCCAGGTAGTCGCCGGCTTCGTAGAGCGCCCGCGCCCGCGCATAGGTCGCGTGCGCTCTCCCGAGCGCGGCCAGGCGGTGCGGGGAGGGGCCGCGGGCGTGGACCTCGCGCACCGCGTCGGCCAGCGAGGCGTCGCCGGCGCCACGCTCCAGCCCCGCCCCCAGCGCCTCCGCCAGGGCGAGGGCGGCTCCGGCGCGCGTGGAATCTCCCGCCGTCCACCGCTCGCCCCACTCCCCCAGCACCCGGTCGAGCCCGAGCAGGAGCGCCCGTTGCGGGTCGACGGCAGCGTAGGCGTCGGCCTCGGCGGGCACCGCGGGGGGCCGGGGGAGGCGCGGAAGGGCGGCGGCCGCCCGCGCGCGGCTCCGTGCCTCGCCGCCCCACTCCGAGCGCTCGGCCCCGCAGCCCTCCCACGCGCGCGCCGCCTCGTCGCCCAGCCCCAGCCGGTCCAGCGCGAGCGCGCGGTTGAAGCACGCGGCGGGGAGCCCCGGCTGGCGCTCCAGCGCCTCGGCGGCGGCCTCGTACGCCGCAAGCAGGTCGCGGGGCGACCCGGTGCGCTCCGCGCGGACCAGCCGGGCGGCGGCGAGGTCGGCGAGCACCGGCGCCGGGCGCTCCGACAGGCGCGCCGCCCGCTCGAGGAGTGAGAGAGCCCCGTCGACGGAATTTCCCCCTCCATCCCCCCAGAGCAGGTCCATCAGGCCCGCGGCGTGCAGCGCGTCGGGGTCGATGCCCTCGCGCGCCGCTGCGGACGCGCGCTCGGCCGCCGCGAGCACCGCGGCCGACGGCGCCCGGGCCGGGCCGCACGCCTCGGCGGGCACGGTGCTCCCGGCGGCGGGCGGAGCGGCGGCGCACGGACGATGAGCGGTCGAGATCGAGAGCCGCGCCGCGAACGGCCGCGGCAGCCGCGCGGCCGAGAGCGCCTCCAGCGCGTCGCCCCTGCGCCCGCCCTGCGGACGGCCGCACGCGGCCACCCCGGCCGCCACGCAGAGCGCCCCCAGGAGGCGCCGCGGCACGGCCGGTGGACGAATCCTTCTCCCGCGTGGGGTCATGGCGCGAAGCGGAAGGGATTTCGCGGGCGGATGGGGGGAATCGAAGCGCGGATCAAGACGTGTGTTCAGGGGATCGGACGCAAGCTGGCGCGAGCAGAGCGAGGCCGCAAGCATTTCCCCCGTGCTCGAACCGCCTGCTCCAGGGACCGACGTGGCCCTTGACACCCGCCCGGAAGTAATTACCTTAGTGATGAGCAAATGTTGTAACTCTCAACACGGTCCATGGCGCCACCGGTCTCGGCGCGGACCGCACCTGAAAACGAGACCGCGACGGAGGACGAAACGATGAGCGACACGATCAACCACGCCTCGACCGCGACCATCTGGGCGCTCGACCCGGCGCACACGCTGGTGGAGTTCAGCGCGAAGCACATGATGATCACCACCGTGAAGGGCCGCTTCACCGACGTGAAGGGCGAGATCCACATGGACGAGACGTACCCGGACCGCTCGTCGGTGCAGGCGGAGCTGGGCGTGGCGAGCATCAACACGGGGGTGGAGCAGCGCGACGCGCACCTGCGCTCGGCGGACTTCCTGGACGCGGACGCCTTCGGCGCCATCACCTTCGCCTCGAAGCGGATCGTGGGCGCGGTGGACCGTCCGGGCGAGACCTTCGAGCTGGTGGGCGACCTCACCATCCGCGGGACCACGCGCGAGGTGAAGCTGGAGGTGGAGTACGAGGGCCGCGGGCGCGACCCGTGGGGCGGCGAGCGCGTGAGCTTCAGCGCCACCGGCAAGATCGACCGGCGCGACTTCGGGCTAACCTGGAACCAGGCGCTGGAGACCGGCGGGATCCTGGTCGGCAACGACATCAAGATCTCGGTCGAGGCGCAGGCCGTCCGCGCCTAAGCCAACCGGCTTTTTCTCTCACAGAGGTCACAGGGGTCACGGGGGGAAGTCCTCCGTGACCCCTGTTCCTGTTTTCGCCGGCGAGATTACGGGCAGATGTGGCCGCAGCTCCGCTTCTCCGTGCAGGGCGTCGTGGCGGCCTCGAGGTCGTCCCCGAGCACCGTCGCGTCGATCCACGCGCTGGTGGTGGCGGTTTCGAACCCCTCCACCTGCAGCTCGTCGAGGTTCAGCGTCAGCTTCTGCATGGGTCCGCTCCTGTCCGTGAGTGAACGGGTGCCGCTCCCCACTGGATTGGCCCAGTGGTTTCAGTCGTCAAATGCAAGGATCGATCCGGTGGGGAAGAAAAACCCGGTCCTGGTGCAGCTTCGCAGAAATCACATCACACGACACCGGTTTTCCTCCGCGACCCCTGTGACCCCTGTGAGAGATCCTGTTTCCGTTTTCGCCGGCGATCACCCCAGCAGGTCGTCGAGCTCCACGGGCTGGGGCGTGACGGCGGACTCGTCAGCCTCGCCGGTGCGGATGCGGTAGACGCGCTCCACGGGGAGCACGAAGATCTTCCCGTCGCCCACCTCGCCGGTGCGGGCGGCGTCGAGGATGGCGCGGACGGTGACGTCGACGAAGGGCTCGGACACGCCGATCTCCAGCCGCACCTTGTCCTGCAGCCCCATCTTCACCGTCGTGCCGCGATAGGTCTCCACCCGCTCCAGCTCGCCGCCGTGGCCCTGCACGCCGCTCACGGTGAGGCCGCGCACCTCGGCGCGGTAGAGCGCCTCCAGCGTCTCGCCCAGCTTCTCGGGGCGGATGATGGCGATGATCAGCCTCATGCGACCTCCGCCGCGCCGAGGGTGAGCGGACCGGTGGCGACCTCGCGCATCGGCAGCAGCGCGTCCGGCGGGACCAGCACGGCGCCCTCGCCGCGGGCGTAGGCCTCTTCGCCGTGCTGCACCACGTCCAGCCCGATCCCCTCCTCGCGCCCCATGCGGCGCAGCGGCGCCACCAGCGCGATCGCGCGCAGGATCGCCACCGTCGCGACGGCGCTGTATCCCCCCGCCGCCAGCACCGCCACCGCCTGCTTCCCTAGCTGCGCCGCGTTGCCGAAGAGCAGCCCGTCCGCGCCGCCCCACGCCGCGCTCGCCAGCACGCCGGTGCCCAGCGCGCCCACGATGCCGCCCAGGCCGTGCGCGGAGAACACGTCCAGCGAGTCGTCCAGCCGCGTGCGCGAGCGGTAGGCGATGGCGAAGTAGCTCGGCACCGCCGCCACCGCGCCCAGCGCCAGCGCCGCCGTGGGGCCCACGAAGCCCGCCGCGGGCGTGATCGCGACCAGCCCCACCACGATCCCGGTCGCCCCGCCGACCGCGGTCACCTTGCGCAGCCGCAGCCCGTCGAGCGCCATCCACACCACCAGCGTGGCCGCCGGCGCGAGCAGCGTGTTGACGAACGCCAGTGCGGCGGATGCGTTGGCCGCCAGCGCGCTCCCCGCGTTGAAGCCGAACCAGCCGAACCAGAGGAGCCCCGCGCCCAGCAGCACGTAGGTGGCGTCGTGCGGGAGGAGCGCCTGACGGCCGTAGTCCTTGCGCGTGCCCACCACCAGCGCGGCCACCACCGCGGCGGCGCCCGCGTTCACGTGCACCACCGTCCCTCCCGCGAAGTCGAGCGCGCCCAGGTCCGCCAGCCAGCCGTGGCCCCACACCCAGTGCGCGACCGGCGCGTACACCAGCAGGCTCCAGGCGGCGATGAAGCCCAGGTACGGCCCGAAGCGCATCCGCTCCACCACCGCGCCGGAGATCAGGGCGGCGGTGATGATGGCGAACGAGCCCTGGTACGCCATGAACAGGAGCTGCGGGATGGCGCCCCAGGGGCCGCCCTCCAGCCCCACCCCGCGCAACAGCGCGAAGTCCAGCCCGCCCACCAGCGGCCCGCCGGGCGCGAACGCCAGCGAGTAGCCGAGCAGCGCCCAGAGCACCCCCACCACGCCCAGCGCGGCGAAGCTCATCATCAGCGTGTTGAGCACGTTCTTGCCGCGCACCAGCCCGCCGTAGAAGAAGCCGAGCGCCGGCGTCATCAGCAGCACCAGCGCCGTGGAGGCCATCATCCACGCCGTGTCGGCGCCGCTGATCGGAGGGACTGGAGTGGGCATGGCGCTCCTCGAAGGCTGGAGAGGGAGAGTTGGCGTTCAATTGGAAGGCACGGTAGGAAATTCACGGAAGATTGTCAAGCGAGACGTTTTGAATTCTTAAAAAACTAAATCTGGCTCATGCAGAGACACGCAGGCGCGGAGAGGACGGGTGCCCTCTCCGCGCCTGCGCAACGTCAGGAGCCGGCCGCGCCTACTGCTGTTCGTGGACGGTGGGCCCGTTGCCGCGGGTGTAGATCAGGATGATCCCGTTGCGGGCGAGGAAGCCGAAGCGGCCCGCGGCATCCGTCGGCTTCAGGTAGATGATGCTCTCGATGCCGGTCGTCGGGAAGTCGCGCAGGAACTCGCCCGCATTCCCGCCGATCAGGACGTCGTCGAGGGCCACCGCCACGCCTCGCTCGCATTGTACTTTGGACGGGTCGTACAGCAGTGTCGGGCGGACCGGCCCCGGCTCGCCTTCGCCCGCTCCGACCGGCTTCCGGCGTGGATCGGCGCCCGTATCATTCTGGCCCGGCAGCCCCATGCGGTCGGTGATGCAGATCTCCCGGACGAACCCGCCCGAGTTCATCATCCGGATCTCGTTCACCTGCAGCCCCGGGATGGTGCGCACCAGGTCGCCCACGTCGCGTGCCGCCGTGCGGTTCGCGAGCTGGTCGCCGGTGATGATGTTGAGGCGCCGGCCGCGCGAGCGCGGATCGAAGTAGCCGGGGTAGACGCGCTGGGCCACCACCGCCAGCGGCTCCAGCGTCACGGTCCGCCGCGGCAGCCTCAGCTCGTACTGCACCGTCCCGCGGACGGCCACGGTCAGCCGCGCGGTGCCTCCACCGTACACCGGGTGGCTGAAGGCCAGCGAGTACGTGCCTGGCGAGACGTCGAGCGTGAACTCCCCGTTCCTCCCGGTGGTCCACTCGCGGTCGGCTCCGCCCAGGCTCACCTTGACGCCCTGGATCGGGCGGCCGGCGGTCTCGTCGACCAGGCGCACCACCACGTGCGCCCGCTCCCGCTGCTCCGCCGCCCGCCGCGCCAGCAGCTCGGCGGGGGCCGCGAGCACCAGGTCGTGCTGCTGGGGCACGCCGCGCCGCGGCTCGGCCAGCGCCACCGCCGAGTCGGCCGCCAGCCGCGCCACGATCCGCACCCGCGCGCCCTCGGGAAGGTCGCAGAAGCGGTAGCCTCCGCCGTCGTCGCTCACCGTGCCGGCGCGGCCGCCCTCGGCCGAGCCGGCCACCTCCCAGGTGGCGGCGAGCGGCACGCCGGGGAGCGGCTCGCTGGCGGCGCGGTCGGTGATGCGACCGACGGCGGCCCCCACCGCGCTCCCTGGCGGCGGACGGCAGGGCGACGCGAGCATGGAGGCGACGGAGGGGATCGCGAGGTCCCGCCTGAGCTCCTGCGGCGGCACCACCGTCACCAGCGCGGGGTCCGGGACGAAGCGCAGCGAGTCGAGCCGCGGATGGGCGAAGCCCAGGGCGTAGACCCCCTCGGAGAGCCGCGGGAGCGTGAAGCGCCCCTCGGCGTCGGTGCGGGTGCTGTCGGCGGTGCCCGCGAGCGAGACGCGCGCGCCGGCGAGCGGGCGGCCGCGGGTGCTGTCGAACACCACCCCGCTGATGCTGGCGAAGGCGACCATCCCCACCGGCGTCCCGTCGCGGGAGCGCACCTCCACCACCTGGCCCACCTCCTCGGCGAGCGTCGCCCGCGCCGTCTGCGCGGCGGGGATGGGCCCGGCGGTGCTGGGGGTCGCCGCGGGATCCTGGGTCGCGGGCATCAGGATGCGCCAGCGGTTCACGATCCACGAGCCGTTGGGAAGGCGCTGGAACCCCACGCGCCCGCCGGCGCGGTCGTAGACCGCGGTGGTGCGGGAGCCGCGCGTGTAGCGGTACTCCACCGTGCGCAGCTCGGCGGTCTGCGCGTCCAGCCAGAGCACGCCCTCCACGTCGGCATTCTCGCCGCCCCGCACCGGCTCGAAGGCGAGCCCCACCATCCCCTGGTGCTCGCGGTCGGGGCGGCGGCTGCGGAAGCAGTGCGACTCCAGGAACGGGTCGGAGAGGAGGACGGAGGCGTCGGGCGCGTGGAAGAACACGGTGTCGCCCAGCATCTCCACGTAGCCGCGCGCGGCCAGCCGTTCCGGGCTCACCGCCACGAACGGGTTGTCGCTGAGGCCCTCCATCGCCCGCACCGAGTCACGGCGGACGGCGGAGGTGACCGCGTCCAGCGTCCGCATGCGCCGCTCGGTGCGGAAGCGGTAGGGATACTGCTGGCGGGTGGTGACGGCGGCCTGCAGCGCCTTGCGCGCCTCGTCCCAGAGCGTCGCCGTCTCTTCCCCCCCCGCGGGGCGCACGGTGCAGCTCCGCGAGCTGCCCCCGGCGGAGGCGACGATCCCTTCGAGCTGCACCCGCTGGGCAGAGGCCGCCAGGCGGTAGGTCATCATCTCCCCGGCGGCCAGGTCGAGCGGGGGCGACGTGGCCGCGGCGTAGCCGACGCGCTCGGCGCGCAGCACGTAATGCCCGGCCGCCGCGGCGCGGACGGCGAAGTGCCCCGCGCGGTCGGTCAGCACCTGGCCGCGGGTGCGCCCGTCGCTGGAGACCAGCGCCACGAGCGCGCCGGGAACGCCGGCGCCGTTCTGCGCGTCGACGACCGTCCCGGTCACCCCCTGCGCCGCGAGCGCGGCCGGGAGGGCGGCGAGGAGCGATGCGAGCAGTAGAGAAGTTCGACGCATGGTTGCTCCGGGGAAGAGGCGGGGCGGTGCGGGCGCTCGGGGTTGGGATCCGAGCCGGAGCGTGCGGCGGTGCAGCGGAGGGTTCGTCCGGCGCCGGTCGGGCGCGGAGAGCGCAGCCGGGCGATACGGATGAACGTCCAACGAGGCCGACTCCGGACACGCGGACGCGTCCCGTCGCCGCACGACCGACACTCGCCATCGATTGCAACGTAGCGTGCAGATCTCCGGGCGCCAGCGACGCCGCGCGCGTCGGAAGCACGCCAGGTCGCTTCGGTGCGTTTTGCGGTGGAATGCCGCCACCTGCCCAGCGTTGTGTGTCGGGTTCGGGGAGCATAGCTTTGGCGCCGGGACACCCGTTCCCGTCCGGCCCTTTACATCCAACCTCGCGAGGACCCGATGAAGAAGCTGAAGCTGAACGTGGAGGCGCTCGAGGTGGAGCAGTTCCAGACGCACCCGTCGATGAGCCAGGACGAGGGAACGGTGCACGCCCATGTCTCGGGGTGGTACTCGGACCCGTGCAGGTTCTGCGAGCCCTACCCGATCTCGGTGACGCCGAACTCCTGCTGACGCGCCGGGCGGGTGGCGGCTGAGCCACCAACGCCAGCCATCATCGTGGATGAACTCGTATTCGCGCACCTTGCTGATCGCTTGGTAGATGGTTCGCGCGCGAAGGACGGAACGCCGCCTCCGATGCTCGGAGGCGGCGTTTTCGCCTATCGGATCCCGGCGGCGCCGCGCCCGGGTCTGGGTGCGGCGCGAGCGGCGGGCGATCGTGTGGCGCAGCTGCAGGTCGGTGGTCCCTCTGTGGCTGTCCCAATCCCTACGATCAACTGTGCATTCGTGCATTCGCGCATTCGTGCATTCCTGCATTCGTGCAAACCCCCGAGACGTCATCCTGAGGCCGATCTCGATTCATCCTTCTATCCGGCAAAGACTTGGCAGGCCGAAGGATCTATAGCCGGTCCATCGATACGCTCCAGGAACGCACAGCCAATCGCGGAATCTGATATTAGTGACAGCCCGCGCGCGACCGAGGCGATCGTCCGCTCCCGCACATCGCCAACCGATTCGATCAGGGGATGTAGAGCACGCCGGGAGCGTCGCGCAGCCCCGGGGGGTCCCTTCAAAAAATTTCGATGTACTCAGCGCGAGCGCCGACCTGCAGCCACGTCCCTTGGAAGACGCGCGCACTGTGGGCGGTCTCCGACGGTGCGCCCCGACGCCTCGTGCAACGGAATCTGCGATGAACCTCTATTCAGCTTTCTCCATGAATGCACAGTATTCGGCCGAACTATGGGTCCAGGGGCAGGGCGAGGGCGACGCGGTCGCGCGCCCGCTCCGGAGCGGCTCCGTTGAGAAACAGCGCAATCAGCGTTAGTTTCTCAGCCTTCAGGGCCGGTAGCTCAGCCGGTAGAGCAGCGGACTTTTAATCCGTTGGCCGTGGGTTCGAGTCCCACCCGGCCCATTTCTCTTAAACTAGTCAGCAGCCATGGGTTGCGTGTCCGACTCGGGGCGCGGCCTCCACCTCGGTCCGAGCCTGGGGTGTAGAATCCCGATTGAGCCCTCCGGCTTCCCCATGCGGTGCCCCCGACCGGGCAGCCGATCTGCCATTGGCCCCAGGCCGCGTTCCTCACGCGGCCTGGGGCTTTCCTGTACCAGCGGAACTACCTGGTCTCTCACAGGGGTTACGGACGCTGTTCGATCTTCGTACCAGATTCTGCGATTGGCTGTGCGTTCCTGGAGTGTATCGATGGGCCGGCTATAGATCCTTCGGCCTGCCAAGTCTTTGCCGGATAGAAGGATGAGACGAGGTCGGCCT
>DASYJZ010000316.1:0-7040 GCA_035995965.1 Longimicrobium sp.
TCCACCAGCAGATAGCGCCAGCGCCCGCCCAGCTCGCGGCGCGCCCCCTCGCTCCGCCGCAGGAGCCGGGCGGTGAGCGCCAGCAGGTCGTCGAAGGTCAGCTCGCCGGAGCGGCGGCGCTCGCGGGCGCAGAAGGCGGCCGCGGCGCGCGCGAACCGCAGCGCGGGCGGATAGCGGTGCGCCAGCCACTCCGTCATCAGCCCGTGCGCCGGCGATCCCGCCGCCGCGAAGGCCGCCCACCGCCCGGCGAGCGCCTTCGCCGCCGCCCGGCTCGCCCCGGCGTTCCCCCAGCGCTTCAGGACGACGTCGGTGCCGCGCAGCACGGCGGCCGCGAGCGCGTCGTAAAATCCGGGCGCGTCGTTCCACCCGGGGATGCGGCGCGAGAAGCGGAGCGCCAGGAGCCTGGATTGCAGCGCGTCCCACCCTGCGGCCGGCCGCTCGGACGGAAGCAGCGGGAGCGACGCGTCGAGCAGCGCCTCCAGCTCCGCGCGCACGGCGGCCTCGCGCGCCGCGTCGGGGCGCGGGGCGGCGGGCGCCGCGAAGCGCACGTCCGGCTGGCCGGCCACCTCGCGGACCAGCCCGCGCAGCTGTGCGGGCCGGAGCCCGACACGGGCCAGCGCCGCCGGGAGACGCGAACGGCGCGCGTCCAGGTGCTCCAGGAAGCGGGGCCAGGCTTCCGCGAAGGCGCGCTCCTCGTCCGCGCCCGCGACCTCGCGGAACCCGGGCGCCACGCCGGCCTCGAACGGCCGCTCGCGCAGCAGGCGACCGCAGAAGGCGTGGATGGTGCCGACGAAGGCACGGTCCAGGTCGCGGAGCGCGCCTTCCAGGCGCTCGCGCTCGGCGGGCGCCGCCCGGGCCGACTGGCGGAAGGCGAGCTCCAGCGCCTCCTGGAAGCGCTCGCGCAGCTCGCCCGCGGCCTTGCGGGTGAAGGTGACGGCGGCGAGCTGGTCCACCGTGCCGGCGCCGCTGCGTACCAGCGCCACCATCCGCCCCACCATCGCGGTGGTCTTCCCCGAGCCGGCGCCGGCCTCCACCAGCAGGCTCGTCTCCAGGTCGCACGCGATCCGCGCGCGCGCCGCCGCGTCGGGCGGCAACCAGTCACCCATCCAGCCCTCGCAGCTCCCTCAGCGCGCGGGCCTGGGGAAGGTGGATCCCGGTCCGCTTCATCCACGCCGCCGGCGGGCTGCGAGCGCCGCCGTGCTCCCCCGGCACCGCCCGGCACACCGCGGCGAAGTCGCAGAAGGTGCAGTCCGCCGCGTCTTCGGTGGCGAGGTAGGGGCCGCTCGCCGCCAGCTCCGCCATCCGCTCCAGCAGCGCCTCGGCCTCCGCGGCGCGGGGGACGGGGAGGCGCACGCGCTCGTTGCGGCCGGCGCGGGTGGGAAAGTGGAACTCGGCCGCTTCCACCTCCGCGCCCAGCAGCCGACCGGCGGCCACCGCGTAGACCAAGTGCTGCACCCGCCGCCCGCCGGCCAGGGGGCGGCCGGGGCGATACCGGTCCGGCCGGCCGGGTCTTGTAGTCAACCACGCACAGCCGCCCGGGCGCGGCCTCGTCCACCCGGTCGATCATCCCGCGCAGCGCCACGGGCCGCTCCCCCACGCTCACCTCGCCGTGCCCGGGACCGAAGCGGTACTCCACGTGGATCCAGCGCGGCGGCGCCTCGCGCACCATCTCCACCCAGCAGCGCAGGTCGCGCCGCAGCTCCGCCTCCTCGGCGTCGCGAAGCGCCGGGGCGGGCGGGGAGATGCGGACGGAGGCGCGCTCGGCCTCGTCGTCCAGCGCCTCGAACGCCCGTGCCATAAAGGCGGGGGACGCGGGATGGTGCCCCTCCAGCCGCGCCTCGCGCAGCGTGCGCTCGTACACGCGGTGCAGCAGGCTGCCGCGCTGCGCCGGGGTGAGCCATCGCGCCGGGTCGCGCGCACGGTCTTCGCCCGGCTCCAGGCCCAGCACGTAGCGGTAGAAGTAGCGCCGGGGACAGGCGCCCAGCGCCTCCAGCGCCGAGGCGGAGAAGGCCTCCGGAAGACGTGCCTCGCCGCGGGGGGTCACGACGCCGTGGTACGCCGTGGCCTGGGCGCCGGCCCTGGCGCGGGCGGCCGCCAGGCCGCGGTCGAGCCCGGGATGCGCCGCGCGGACGGCGCGGCTCCCGTCGCGCATCCGTCCGTGTCCCGCCAGCGCGGCGAGCCAGGCGTCCGGCCCGTCGAGCAGCCGGACGCCGCGGGGGACGGCGCAGGCGAGCGGACCGAGCGCCGCGCGGAGGTGCTCGTATCCCCGGTCTCCCCTGCCCTCGCGGTGCCGCAGCACCTGCAGCAGCTCGGGCGCGGGCGAGGCGGCGCGCCCCTCGGCCGGGTCCCACGCGGCGTACGAGAGCGTCACTTGGCCGCGCAGCCGCGCGAGCAGGGCGGCGCGGGCGTGGCGTGCCTCGGCGGCGCGGTCGGCCGCGGCCGCGAGCGGGGGAACGGGATCGGCGGAGAGACGGTTGAACAGGCGCCGGTCCGCCTCGGTCAGCAGCGCGTCGCCCCCAGCGTCCGCCGCGCCCGCGGACGCGTCGAGACCCACGACGAAGGTGACGGCGCGGCAGCAGAGGCCGCCGGTGGCGGGTCCGGAGAGGTGCAGCCGGCCGCCGCACGACGTCCACGGCGGGGGCCCGCCGTCGCCAGAGGGGGCGACGCGGGTCTCCAGCCGGGCACGGAGGATGGAGACCGCCGCGTCCCAGGTGGTCTCGCGCGTGAGCGTCTCCCGCGCGCGCCGCAGCCGGCCGGCGAGCACCGCCCGCGCGACGCGCTCCGCCGGCGTGGGCGAGGGGACGTGCTCGAGGAAGGCGAGCGCGCCCACGGCGAGCGCCGCGGGCGAGGTGCGGAGGGCGCCGCCGGCGCGGTCCGGCCCGGGCGGCGCGGCGGCCAGGATGGGCTCCAGGAGCGAGCGGAGCGCGTCGAGCTCCTCGTCCGCGCGCGCGGCGCCGGGGCCTGCCCCGCCGGCGCCGAGGCCGGGGCCGGCGGCGACGATCAGCTCCTCGGGCGAATAGTCGAGCGCCCGCCGCGCCGCGTCGATCGCGGGGAGGTACCGCTCCGCTCCCCACCCGATCCGCAGCCCGCGCAGCCGCGCGGCGAGCGCCCGCGCGGAGACCCGGCGCGCATGCGATGGGGGCGGAGCCAGGTCGCCCTGGTCGAGCAGGCGGCGCGGCACCGCGGCGGGAAAGCCGCCGCCGATCCAGCGGAAGTACGCCGCCAGCGCGCGGCCGGCCCGGGTGCGGCCGAGCGCGACCCCCTCGGCGAGCGTGGCGGGGACGCCGGTGCCGTCCACCGCCTCCAGCCGCGCCGCGAGCGACGCCAGCGCGCCGCCGTACAGCTCCGGGTCGGGGGCGACGATCTCCACGCGGTCCCAGGGCGTGCCGCTCGCCAGCACGCGCCGCAGCACCTCGCGCACCTCGTCGGCGGCCGTCGCGGCGGCGAACATCTCCACCTCCCCCGCCTCCTTCGACGTTGTCGGGGCGCACGGAGGGAGGTGGATGGCGGACAGCGGCGAGGCGGCCCGGGCCGAGGCGCGCCAGAGCGTGCCCGGCGGCGGACCAACGCCCATGACCGGGTCCGTCTCCAGCACCTCCGCTCCGCGGTCGATCAGCAGCCGCACCAGGTGCCCCGCTACGCCGCGCAGCGGCAGCCCGGGGACGAGGTGGATGCGGGCGTCCGGCAGCGCAGTCGCCCCCGACGCGAGGGCATCGACCGCCCGGCGCGCGACCCCGGCGTCGTCGTCGCGGCGCATGCGGCGGAGGGCGCCGGCGTACGCCTCCAGCGTAGCGGCGAGGGCGGCGAAGCTCGGGGATCCCGGCCGCGCCCGGCGAAGCCCGGCGGCCTCGATCCCCGCCCGGCGCAGCGTCGCGACCGCGCCATGGATCGCGGCGCGCGCGCCGGGGACGTCCCGGGCCGCGCCGGCATCTTCCCGCCTGACCACGGCGTCGATCGCCTCGTCCGCGGCCGCCAGCACGTCGAACTCGTCGGCGGGCGACAATCCCTCGGCCGCGAGGCCGGCCGCGGCCGCTTCGCTCGCGATGGCGCGCAGCGTCGTCGTTTCCCATCCCACCCACGCCACGCCGGCCATCGCCAGCGCGCGCAGCAGCTCGCGCCCCTCCGCCGGGCGGCGGCACACCAGCAGCTTGCGGTCGCAGGGATGCGCGCAGCTGGCCGCCTCGAGCGAGAGAAGGAGGCGCGGGTGCCGCGTGGGATCGAGCATGGGAACCGCGGGGGAGTGGTGGAGCGGACCTCAGTCGGCCGCCTCGGCCTCCGGGAACGCATCCGGGGAGGCGGCGATCGCCAGCTCGGGGATGGAGATCGCGCGCGCGGCCCGGTCGCTGGCGGAGAGCACGGCGATGTCCTGCCCGGCGGCGGCGCCCAGACGCTTGAACTCGCGGGCGGCGGGGAGCACGCGCGACTCCAGCGAGCCCACGGCGCGGTTGTAGGCATCGACCGCGCGGTCGAGCCCTTTGCCGACGGCGGTGAAGTGCTCGGCGAAGGTGCGCACGCGGTCGTACAGGAGGCGGCCGTGCTCGCTGATCTCGCGGGCGTTCTCTGCCAGCTTCTCCTGCCTCCAGCCGTACGCGACCGCCTTCAGCAGCGCGATGAGCGTGGTCGGCGTGGCGAGGATCACCTGCTGCTCGGCGCCGGCCTCGATCAGCGACGGGTCCTGCTCCAGCGCGGCGCTGAAGAAGGTCTCGCCCGGGAGGAAGAGGACCACGAACTCGGGGGAGGGCTGGATGCTCTCCTGGTACGCCCTGGCGCTGAGCTCCTTCAGGTGGCTGCGCACCTGCGCCGCGTGGCTGCGCAGGCAGCGGACGCGGGTGTCCTCGTCGGGAGCCTCGAGCGCCTCCAGGTAGTGCGAGAGCGGCACCTTGCTGTCCACGGCGACGCTGCGCCCGCTGGGGAGCTTCACCACCATGTCCGGGCGGCGCCGCCCGTCGTCGGTGTGCACCGTCTCCTGCTGGGTGAAGTCGCAGTACTCCACCATGCCGGCGATCTCGACCACGCGTTTCAGCTGGATCTCGCCCCAGCGGCCGCGGACGGTGGGCGCGCGCAGCGCCTTCACCAGGTTGCCGGTCTCGCCCTGCAGCCTGGCCTGCATCTCCTGCATCCCGCGCAGATGCTCGGTGAGCGTTCCGTGCGCCTCCAGGCGGCTCTTCTCGGCCTGCTCCAGGCGGCTGTTCACGCTCGCCAGGGAGTCGGAGATCGGCTTCACCAGCGCGTCGATCGCCTTCTGCCGCTCCGCGAGGTCGGCGGAGGACGACTGGTGGAACTGCCCGAGATGGGTGCGGGCGAGCGCCAGGAACGCCTCGTTGTTCGACTGGAGCGCGGCGGCCGAGAGCGAACCGAACGCCTCCCTGAAGCGCGCCTCGGCCGCGGCCAGCAGCTCGACCTTCGCCGCCGCGCCGTCGCGCTCGACCTGCAACTCCGCCTGGAGCCGCGCCGCGTTGCGGTCCAGCACCGTCACCCGCTCGCGGAGCTCCGCTATGGTGATCTCCTGCTCCCCCTCCCGGAGCCGGCCGCGGCCGAGCTCTTCGTCGCGCGCGCGGATGGTCGCCTCCTGCCCCGCGCGCGCAGCCGCCGCGGCGGCGCCGTCGCGCGCCGCGCGCAGCCGGAGGACGAGGAACGTCACGGCCGCGGCTGCGGAGGCGGCGATGGCCGCGACGACGAGCGTGCTGAGCATGGATCCGGGGCGGGAAGAGGGGAGAAGACGGGCGGTGATCCGAGCAGGGAGGCCGGCGGGGCGCGAGCGGAACCATCATCGTGCGGTTCGAAAACCTCGCCGGCAGATCGGCACCGGCGGGCCTTTTCGTGATGAAAAAAGCAAAATAGACGGCGGATGGCAAGTGCCGGTATCTGTTCGGGCGGCCGTTCGCTGCGGGACGGCGCACCATACCCAGGGCTTGACACCACGCGTCCGCGCGGGACGCGACTCACTGTGGCGCCGCCGCCGCGCGGCGTTTCAACCCAACTCAACCCACGCGCCCGCGCGGGGCGCGACCCGATGCAGCAGGCCGTCCTTGACGTGCTTGTGGAGTTTCAACCCACGCGCCCGCGCGGGGCGCGACTGTGGCGCATCGCCGCGACGGGGTTGTAGCCCTGGTTTCAACCCACGCGCCCGCGCGGGGCGCGACCGCTCTCACCGCCGCCTATGACCCACGCGATCGCGTTTCAACCCACGCGCCCGCGCGGGGCGCGACGACCAGACCCCCTGCGAGCGCCGGGAGATCCAAGTTTCAACCCACGCGCCCGCGCGGGGCGCGACCGGTCTCGAATACGAGGTTGACCGCCAGACCGGAGTTTCAACCCACGCGCCCGCGCGGGGCGCGACCTGCTCGTAGCCGTCGATCGCGTCCATCACGGAGTTTCAACCCACGCGCCCGCGCGGGGCGCGACACCTGCCGCAGCGGGCAGATCGGGAGCGGTGGCAGTTTCAACCCACGCGCCCGCGCGGGGCGCGACAGTTGCGCACGTGCACCAGCCACCCGCCGCTCGAAGTTTCAACCCACGCGCCCGCGCGGGGCGCGACGAGGAACACTCGCGCTGCCTTCGGCGTCCAGTTGTTTCAACCCACGCGCCCGCGCGGGGCGCGACCGGCCGTGATGTTGCGGTACGGATCACTCCATCCGGTTTCAACCCACGCGCCCGCGCGGGGCGCGACCAGGTCTTCGAGGCGTACGCCGAACTGCGCCACCCGTTTCAACCCACGCGCCCGCGCGGGGCGCGACCCCGGCGGAGCATGCGGCCGAAGCCGCGGCAGCGTGTTTCAACCCACGCGCCCGCGCGGGGCGCGACGCGCGATCCCGGTCCGTCTCCGCATCCATCCGGCAGTTTCAACCCACGCGCCCGCGCGGGGCGCGACGGCACCAGGTGCTTAAGAGGGGCGCGAGAGCACTGCTGTCCGGTTAAAAGTCGAATAGTAGCAACTGGTTAGCCAAAGGGTTTTCCAGAACGGCGTAATCCGGTGAGCCGAGTGCTTGTTCCAGCGGGATTCGCTCGAAGAGTGAGAGGCTCAGGATCTGTAGCAAAGT
>DASYJZ010000317.1:0-7649 GCA_035995965.1 Longimicrobium sp.
CAGGGAGCGCGGCTGCCCGCCGATCGCGTAGGTGGCCGTCCAGTAGCTCACGTGGCGGAGGAAGCCGCTGGTCTCCAGCAGGCTCAGGATGTGGTCGCGGTCGTAGTTGTACTCGCGGCGCGCGGCGAGGCCCAGGTTGTAGAAGCGCAGTACCTTTCCGGGCCGCCGCTCCAGGTAGTTCACCCCGCTGCTCAGGTCGATGCGCGAGGCGCGCCGCTGCGTCCCGAAGTCGGCCACCTCGTAGCCGGGGGTGATGGTCGCCGCCTCGCCGAACCAGCGCCAGTGGGTGCCCGCCTGCTTGCGCAGCGCCACGTCGGCCTGGAAGCCGCTGAGCGCGGTGGCCGCCGAGTCCACCGTGAGCACCCGCGAGTCGGGGCGTGCGAAGTTGTGGTACGGCACCACGATCTGCTCGCGCAGGAGCGCCCCCTGGCTGCCGCGCACGTTGCTGAAGGAGCCGAAGCCGCTGAGCGCCCACTCCCGCTTCGAGAACTCGTGGCGGAAGTCGATCCCCGCGGTGTAGCCGGAGGAGCGCAGCACCCCGCGCAGTTCGGGGGTGGAGAGGTCGCGGTTCACCGCCGTCAGCAGCCCGCCGATGGAGGTGGCCCCGCCGCGCAGCTCCCGCTTCAGCCGGCCCACGAAGTAGTTGGTGGTGGGTTCCACCACGATCGTGTGGTCGCCGGTGTCGTCGCGGAAGCGCGCCTGCTCGCGCGAGGTCAGCGCGTCGAGGAAGCCGATCGACCATCCCCCCGCCGTCTTCCCGGAGAGCTTGGCGGCGCCCAGGATGCGGGTGTTCTGCGGCAGGTCGGCCGCCAGCGTGGGCGGGCCCACGGCGCTGGTGAGGCCGCCGACCCGGCGCGAGTAGAAGAGCGCTCCGCCCGAGGGCAGGTTCCCCCCGCCGAAGTTGAAGATCTCGCGCCCCTCCACGAAGAACGGGCGCTTCTCCTCGAACACGGTCTCGAACTGGGTGAGGTTCACCACCGCCGGGTCCAGCTCCACCTGGCCGAAGTCCGGGTTCACGGTGGCGTCGAGGGTGAGGTTGCTGCTCACCCGGTACTTCACGTCGGCGCCCACGCGCGAGCCCCAGCTCGGGTCGCTGCGGAAGGGGTTGCCGCGCGGGTCCACGTACTCGGCCCGCGCCACGGTGTACGGGAGCAGCTCCAGCCGCCTGCCGGTGTGGATCCCCTCCATCCCCGTGAGGTGGCCGTAGCGGGCGATGCCGCCGCGCTCGCGCTTGGGGGTGAAGGCGAACACCGAGTACTCGTTGCGCCGCCCGATGATGCGCTCGAGCTGGATCCCCCAGGTGGCCACACGCGGGTTGAAGCGCACCTGGCTGAAGGGGATGCGGTACTCCGCCGTCCAGCCGCCGCTGTCCACGGTGGCCTTCGCCTCCCACACCGCGTCCCAGGAGTTGTCGTCGCCCGCGTCGGTCTTGGTCTCGTCGCGCCGCACGCCCGAGGGGTTGATGTCGAAGCTGTAGGCGGTGGTGTGGTCGTGGTAGCTGTCCACCACCACCCCCACCCAGTCGGCGTCCGCCAGGTCCATGTCGCGGCGCCCCAGGCGCATGTTCACCTTGCCGCGGTCGTGCAGGCGGAAGCCCACGTACAGCGCCTCGTCGTCGTACAGCACCCGCGCCTCGGTGAGCTCGCTGGCGGGCTGCCCCTCGTCGGGGTCGTACTGGGTGAACGAGGTGACCACCTGCGCGGTCGCCCAGGCGGGCTCGTCCAGCCGCCCGTCCACGTGGATCGGCGAGGTCACGCGCGTGGCGGCGATGGTGGGCGCGGCCTGCGCCCCGTGCGGCCCCTCCTGCGCCAGGACGGCGGCGGGGGCGGCCAGGCAGCAGAGCACCGCGAAGCTCTTCTTCATCTGACGCGAGTAGGCTCCCCGCCGAAAAGGCGCGGGAAAGGTGACGGAGAATGACGACGGTCGAGACCGCGGCCGGGAAGAGGTGCCGACAAACTTAGCATCCCCCCCGCAAACCGTACAACCCCGGGTCGCGCGAGAACCCGTCGAAACGCCCCGGAGCCGCGGATGCAGTCCGCGCAGGCGGACTTCGTGCCGTTCCAGCGGCGGGTTTCCAACCCGTCGGCTGATCCAACCTTCGCGCCTTGACACCACGCGTCTCCGCGCTCGATTGTCACCTCCCCACGATCCCCAGTCACCGCACCCGATCGGGAGAGCCGATGCTCAAGCCCCTCCGCACCGCCGCCGCGGTCGCCGCCGCCGTGCTCGCCGCCTCGGCGGCGCTCCCGGCGCAGGCGGGCCTCACCACGCCGCGGCAGCAGTTCGGCCACGAGATCGGCGCCGACTACCGGCTCCCAAACTACACGCAGCTCGTCGCCTGGTGGCAGAAGCTGGCGAGCGAGAGCGACCGGATGAAGCTGGTGGACATCGGCCGCACCGCCGAGGGGCGCACGCAGTACATGGCCATCGTCAGCAGCCCCGCCAACCTGCGCAGCCTGGACCACTACCGGCAGATCGCCGCGCGGCTGGCCCGCGCCCGCGGCGTCGACTCGGCCGAGGCGGTGCGGCTCTCGCGCGAGGGGAAGGCGGTGGTGTGGATCGACGGGGGGCTGCACGCCAACGAGGTGCTGGGCGCGCAGCAGCTCATGGAGACGCTCTGGCAGCTCGTCAGCCGCGGCGACCCCGAGACGCTCCGCATCCTCGACGACGTGGTGGTGCTCTTCGTCCACGCCAACCCCGACGGGATGGAGCTGGTCTCGGACTGGTACATGCGCGATCCGGACCCGCTGAAGCGCTCGCTGTCCGGCCTCCCCCGCCTCTACCAGAAGTACGTCGGGCACGACAACAACCGGGACTTCTACGCCTCCACGCAGCCGGAGACGGAGAACATGAACCGGGTGATGTACACCGAGTGGTATCCCCAGATCGTCTACAACCACCACCAGACGGGGCCCACGGGCACGGTGATGTTCGCGCCGCCCTTCCGCGATCCCTTCAACTACGCCTTCGACCCGCTGGTCCCCACCGGCATCGACCTGGTGGGCGCGGCCATGCACACCCGCTTCGAGGCGGAGAGCAAGCCGGGCGTGACCATGCGGCGGGGCTCCAACTACTCGACCTGGTGGAACGGCGGGCTCCGGACCACGGCGTACTTCCACAACATGATCGGGTTGCTCACCGAGACCATCGGCAGCCCCACGCCCATCGACATCCCCTTCGTCGCCAACCAGCAGCTCCCGCGCGCCGACCTCCCCTTTCCCATCGAGCCGCAGCGGTGGCACTTCCGGCAGTCGGTCGACTACTCGGTGACGGCCAACTACGCGGTGCTCGACCTGGCCAGCCGCTACCGCGAGCAGTTCCTCTACCGCATCTGGCGGATGGGCGCGAACTCCATCCGCCGCGGCGGCGAGGACCACTGGACGACCTACCCGCGGCGGCTGGACGAGGTGCGCGACTCCATCGCCGCGCGCCATCCGCAGGCCGGGGCCAGCGCGGTGATGGTCCCCGGCGGCCAGCTCCAGGGCGCGCCCAACCCCGAGGAGTCGCGCCGCTACCTGGCGCTGCTGCACCGCCCCGAGTGGCGCGACCCGCGCGGCTACGTGATCCCCGCCGACCAGCCGGACTTCCCCACCGCCACCAGGCTGGTGGACGCGCTGCTGGAGAACGGGGTGGAGGTGATGCGCGCCACCGCCTCGTTCGCCGCCGTCGGAAAGACCTACCCGGCCGGCTCGTACGTGGTGCGGGCGGACCAGGCCTTCCGGCCGCACGTGCTGGACATGTTCGAGCCGCAGGACCATCCCAACGACTTCCTCTACCCGGGCGGCCCGCCCATCCCCCCGTACGACGTGGCGGGATGGACGCTCGCGTACCAGATGGGGGTGAAGTTCGACCGGCTGCTGGAGGGGTTCGACGGGCCGTTCGTGCGGGTCGAGGGGTTCGACACGCACCCGCCGCCGGGGCGCGTCACGACGCCGCGGTACCGCGCGGCGGGCTACGTGCTGTCTCCCCGCCAGAACGACGCCTTCACCGCGGCCAACCGCCTGCTGGCCGCGGGGATCGACGTGCGCCGCGTCACCGCCGGCGACCCTCGCGAGGACCTGCGGGCCGGTGACTTCTTCGTGTCCGACCCCGGCCGCGCGGCGATGGACAGCCTGCAGGCGATGGCCGCGGGGCTGGGCGTGGAGGTCCGCGCCCTGTCCACGGCTCCGAGCGCGGATCGCCTGCGTCCGCTGCGCATCGGGCTGTGGGACCGCTACGGCGGATCGATCGAGTCCGGGTGGACCCGCTGGATCCTGGAGCAGTTCCGCTTCCCCTACCGCGTGGTCTACGTTCCCGAGCTCGACGCCGGGAACCTGAACGCGAAGTACGACGTGCTGGTCTTCGTCAGCGGCGCGATCCCCGAGCGCGACCGCGAGCGCCCGGCGGGCGGCGGCGGGGCGATGCCCGACGCGGCCTCCGTCCCCGCCGAATACCGCGCGCAGCTCGGCGCGGTGACGGTGGCGAAGACGGTCCCGCAGCTGCGGGAATTCATGGAGGCGGGGGGGACGGTGGTGACGATCGGGAGCTCGACGGCGCTGGCGCGGCACCTGGGGCTCCCCGTGGCCGACGCGCTGGTGGAGCGCGACTCCAGCGGCGCCGAGCGCCACCTGCCGAACGAGAAGTTCTTCATCCCCGGCTCCCTCCTGCGCGTGGCGGTGGACCCGTCCCAGCCCGCCGCCTGGGGGATGGAGGACCACGCCGACGTGATGTTCGACGAGAGCCCGGTGATGCGCCTGGGTCCCGACGCGGCCGCGCGCGGCGTGCGGCGCATCGCCTGGTTCGACAGCGCGCGGCCGCTGCGCAGCGGGTGGGCGTGGGGACAGGAGCGCCTCGAGAATGGCGTCGCCGCCGCCGAGGCGGACGTGGGGCGGGGAAAGCTCTTCCTCTTCGGTCCGGAGATCACCTTCCGCGCGCAGCCGCACGGGACGTTCAAGCTCCTCTTCAACGCCCTCTTCACCGCCGCCGCGCAGCGCTGAGGGAGAGTTGGGAGGGCGGAGACGCAGAGAGACCACGGCGGGCCTCTTCGCGTCTCCGCGTCTGTCCGTGAGGTCATGGTCGCGGCCTCGCGCGACGTGCTTCGGGCTTGCATTCTACGTGTCCGCGCGCCGTATCCATCCCCCTGCAGACCGGACCATGATCCGCAGATTCCAGGCGCTGGCCCTCGCCGCGCTCCTCGCCCTGCCGTCGGCCGCGGCGGCGCAGCGGGCGACGACGGTGATCCTGGTCCGCCATGCCGAGAAGGTGACCACGGACCCGCGCGACCCCAACCCCGGGCTCACCGCGGCAGGCGAGCAGCGCGCCCGCGACCTGGCGCGCCTCCTCCGGCGGCGGCACGTCGCGGCGGTGGTGACGTCCCAGTTCGCCCGCACCAAGCTGACCGGGCGGCCCACGGCGGAGGCGGCGCACCTGACGCCCGACACGGTGCCCGCGGGACGCGACGTGCAGGCCCACGCCGCGGCGGTGGCGGAGCTGATCCGCACGCGCTACGCAGGGAAGACGGTGCTGGTGGTCGGCCACAGCAACACCGTGCCGAAGATCATCGCCGCGCTCGGCGGCCCCGCGCTGGGGGACCTCTGCGACTCGGCGTACTCCAACCTCTTCACCCTGGTGATCCCGCCGCGCGGCGCGCCCCGGCTCGCGCACACGCACTACGGCGCGTCCGACCCGCCGGGCGGCCACGACTGCGTGAGCGGGATCGTCGCGGCGCATCCCGCCGCGCCTCGATGACCCCGCTGCCCCGCGGACGACTGGAGACCTGCCGGCTTCGCACGAGATGTGCGAAGCCGGCGCCGCTTCGGCACGTCCGGCTTCAACCGCTTCGCACACGCATGCAGATGCCCCGCATCCCGCTCCTCCTGGGCGTCGCGCTCGCCGTCGCCGTCGCCGGCCGGCCCGCGGCCGCGCAGCCGCCGACCGTGGTCGTCCTGGTCCGCCATGCCGAGAAGGCGCTCGGCGGCACCAGCCACGACCCGCCGCTCACGCGCGCCGGCGAGGCGCGCGCCCGGGCCCTGGTCGACGCGCTCGCCTCCACCCGCGTGGACGCCATCATCACCACGCAGTACCGGCGGACGCGTGACACCGCCGCGCCGCTCGCTGCCGCCCGCCGCATCACCCCCGAGGTGGTGGACGTGCACCAGGGCGACCAGGTGACGCGCATCGCGCAGAGCGTCCGCACGCGCCACGCGGGGCAGGTGGTGCTGGTGGTCGCCCACGCCGAGACCGTCGCCCGGATCATCGCGGCGCTGGGCGGTCCGCGGCTCCCGGACCTCTGCGACACGGAGTACGCGAACCTGTTCGTGCTGGTCCTGCGCCCCGGCCACGAGCCCGCGCTGGTCCGCTCGCGCTACGGCGCCCCCGACCGCGACGCGCGCAACTGCCGCTGAGATCCAAAACGTCTCAGCCTCACGCAGAGCCGCGGAGCCGCAGAGACGACCCGGACGCCCTCTCGGTTCCTCTGCGCCTCCGCGTGAGACGGCAGTGCCGGAGCATCGGAACGCGTCCCGCCGGCACGCTGCGCCCGCGCCCGGCCCCGCCTTTGCCGAGCACCACGCGAGGGTCTGGCGTGCCACCGGGGCGCATGGTAGAATGCCCGGCTTCCGACGACCCGTCTCCCGCCGCCGTCCGTTTCCGGTCCGCGGCGTGGGGGTGGGCCGACGCGCGCGCAGCGGACGAATGCCAGGAAACCACCACCGATGAAGTCAGCAGCGACCCTATCCGGATCGCACCGGGGCCGCCCGGGCGCGCCCCCGCGCCCTGTGTGGCGCGCGGCCCTCGCCGCGGGCGCGCTCCTGCTCGCCGGGTGCGGCGAAGACCACCTGCGCAAGTACCCGCAGACCACCTTCCACCCCACCACCGAGTTCGCCCGCATCTCCGACTGGCTGTTCTGGCTGTCGCTGGGGCTGGGGGTGGGGGTGGGGGTGCTGGTGCTGGGGATCATGGGCTACTTCCTCTGGAAGTTCCGCTACCACCCGGGCGCCGGCGAGCCCAGGCAGATCCACGGCAACACGCGCCTCGAGGTGGCGTGGACGCTGATCCCCGCGGTGATCCTGGCGGTGATCGCCATCCCCACGGTGAGGGCGATCTTCCAGACCCAGCCGGACCCCGGCACGCTGCCGGCGAACACCGTGACCATCGAGGTGATCGGCAAGCAGTGGTGGTGGGAGTTCCGCTATCCGCAGCCCAACGGCGACACCGTGGTCACCGCCAACGAGGTGCACGTGCCGGTGGGGCGCACCGTGCACCTGGTGCTCCTCTCGGACAACGTGCTGCACTCCTTCTGGGTCCCCCAGATGGGCGGCAAGCGCGACCTGATCACCAACCGGGTGAACCACCTGGTCTTCACTCCCGAGGAGCCGGGGGTGTATTTCGGCCAGTGCGCCGAGTTCTGCGGCACCTCGCACTCGCTGATGCGCATGCGCCTGATCGCGCACACGCAGGCCGGCTTCGACCAGTGGCTGGCGAACGAGGCCCGCCCCGCGGTGGAGCCCGCGCCGGGCGACTCGGCGGTGCTCCTGGGCAAGCAGCTGGTCACGCAGGGCGCCTGCGCCGGCTGCCACACCATCGAGGGCACGCCGATGAGCCAGCACATCGGCCCGGCGCTCACCCACTTCGGCCGGCGGCGCACCCTGGCGGCGGGGATCCTCCCCAAC
>DASYJZ010000318.1:0-7817 GCA_035995965.1 Longimicrobium sp.
GCTCCCCACCTCGAGCGCTGGCTGGAGCAGCTGGCCGCCGCCGCGGGGCTGGACCTGCGCCGCGCGCGGGGTCGTTTCACCGGTGACGCGATGGGTGCGGATTGATGCGGGCGACGCGAAGGGTTCCCCCGGGGCTGAGCCTCGCCTCCGCCCGCCCCGGCCTCGCGACGGAACGTCTCATATCAGGCGGAGCCGCGGGACGCGGAGGAGGCACGGGGACGGACCCTCCGCGCGTCCCTGCGTGAGGATTCCGTAAGGGGATCAGTTGAGCCAGGTCTTGACGGGCCGGCCGCTGGCCCGGGCGGCTTCGCGCAGCTCGAACAGCTCCTGCGCGAAGGCGCGCGCGGCGGTGTCGAACGCGCCGCGGCGGCGCAGCTCGCTGGGGGGTGCGCCCATGAACTGCCGCAGCGCCGCCTTGAGGCTCACCTCGCTGGCGTAGCCGCACGCCTCCGCGATGGAGGCCACCGAGCGGGCCGGGTCATCCAGCAGCTCCGCCGCCAGGAGGAGCCGGAGCCAGGCGAGCAGCCGGCGCGGAGGCGGGAGGTCGGCGCGCCGGCACCAGCGGGGCACCGTGCGCTCGTTCACCCCCAGCGCGGCCGCCAGCTCGGGCGCCTGCCCCCCCGCCGCCACCGTCTCCGCCGCCGTGGTGAGCAGGATGCGGGCGCGGCTCGGCACGCCGCGCGGCAGGGCGCGCTGCAGCAGCCGGTGGACGGTGCGGGCCTGCACCGCGCGCACGCGCCGGGCGAGCGCCGCCGGCGTGTCCTCCCGCCCCAGCGCGATCACGTCGGCCACTCCCCAATCGAAGAGCGTACGCAGCTCCGCGGCGTTCCCGGGCTCCACCCGGAGCGCGGCGATCACCGTGGCGGCCGGGAACCGCGCCAGCAGGGCGCCGAGCTCGTCCGAGAGCTCTCCCGGCCGCGCCGGGTCGCACGGGTCCACGATGGAGACGGCGGTGCCCGGCGCGCGCGCGAGCTCGCCCGCGAGCTCCGCCCACCCCGCCACCCGCGCGAGGCGAAACACGCCCGCTCCGGCCTCGCGGAGGCGCTCGAAGAGACCGTCGCTGGGATGCATCAGGTACAGCGGGCGGACGACGGGCTGCATCACGCGGGGAGGGGTAGGTTTGACGTCACTCCTTGACTCTCCGAACCAAAACGCATCACCTTACCTGTTTCCCACCTCGCACGCCTCATGCACTCGTCCCCAGAAGGAGGCCGCCCATGCTTCGGAAGCTCGTGCCGTTGATCGCCCTCGCTCTCGCCGCCGCCTGTTCCGTCGACTCGGTCACGGGCCCCGCCACGCAGGCGCCCCCCGCCCAGGCCCGGCATGGAAGCGGGATGATGGGCGGCGGCGGCTGAGCCGAGACGCACGCTCAGGCTAGGGGAGCAGCGACCGCTGCCTGGCGTGCGAGCGAGGCACGCAGCTCCCCCGCCAGTGCCTCTGCCTGGAGGGCGAGGTGGGGAGCCTCCGCCAGCTGCGCGGCACGCTCGACGGCGCGGCCGTTGCGAGCCGCCTGGAGGTGTGCCTCGGCCGCCATCCGGGTACGGGCTTCGCCGCGTCTCGCGGCGATTTCCAGGGCCTGGCGCGCGGCTTCTTCGGCGCGCGCCCACTCGCCCAGGCCGGTGTCACCCTGCGCGATCAGCAGCATCGACTCGGCTGCGACCTCACCGCAGATGGGCACGCCGAGCAAGCCCATCGCCTCGGCGCGGGCATTCGCGTAGCGGCGCCGGTCGCCAACCCCCGCGGCGGCACGCGTGTAGTTCGCCAGCGCCAGCAACCGGGCGACGGAGTCGGTGAACCACGGCAGCGCCGCCTCGAAGATGGGTAACGCGCGAGCGAAGCGGCCCTGCTGTGCCCAGAAGCACCCCAGGTCGTGCGCCAGCGCCGGGAGGCGGGGGTGCCCATCGCCGTACGCCCTCAGCGCGGCGCGCGCGTGGCCGTACCCCTCCTCCATGCGCGCCGCATCCACGCAGAAGACGAACAGGTGGTGGTGGGCCGAGCCCTCGATCGGCGCCAGCCGTCGCTTGCGGGCGACTCGCAGCGCCCGGCTCACCACGACGCCGGCTGCGGGGTAGTTCCCGGCACGCATGTAGAGCACCCCGAGCCCGATGAATCCCCAGGCGTAGGACTCCCAGTCGCACCCCCGGGAGAGCTGAATGGCGCGCCGGAACCACGTCTCGGACTGGGCGTGGTGCGCCAGGTCGCGCGCCAGCCGCGCGGTCTCCAGCGCCAGCGCCGCCTCCTGCGGGAGCGCGAGGGCGGCCGCCCGCGTGAACGCCAGCCGCGTGGCCGGGGCCCCGGCGCGCTCGGCCCAGCGCGCGATGGTGCGCACCGCGTACACCAGCCTGCCGGCGTCCGCCCGCTCGGGCGCGTCGGCCATCTGCGCCAGGGTGAGGAGCGGCGCCCACAGCTCCTGCTCGGGCGCGTGGGCCGCGAGCTCGCGCCGGCGCAGCTCGCCCGCGCCGGGCTCGAAGAGCCCCGCCCGCGCCCCGGCGGGAGTCTCCACCCAGAGCATGAAGTCGCGCAGCGCGCCCCAGAGCAGCACTCCGGGAGCGCCGGGGAGCTCGCCCAGGAGGTCCGCGCCCTCGGCGGCATCGAGATGGGCCGGCGGCGGCATGCTCCGGGCCGCGCGGGAGCGCGCGCCGGACGAGGCGGGTCGGGAGGGCTTCATGAGGCTCGTCTGGCTGGACGCGGGGTGCCTCCCCGCCGAACGATGGAGAGCTGCAGCGTTTCCGGCCATAAAGTATGCGTGCGGCGACGTGAGGACCAGTCCAACGTAAAGGAGGGCGCCTGAGGGACGCTCCGCAAGCCGCGACCGGGCGGCCCCGCGACACGGCCTGCGGCGCGTCTTACCCGCCGAATCAGGGTGTCAGCGGCCGACCGGCATGCGCGGCGGCGCGGTGGCCCACATCAGCTCCACCTCGTCGGCGGTGAGGCCGTAGGCGCGCACCACGAGCTGCGACAGGCGCCGCTCCAGCCCGGCCGCCTTCGCCTGTACGGCCGTCAGGCGCGGCGCCACCTCGGCGTGCGCGTTGCGCAGCATCCCCACCTCGCGCGGCGCCAGCGCGTCGGCGCCGCGCGGGCGGTGGCGGCGCACCACCTCCACGAAGGCGCTGGCGTTCAGCTCCGCGAAGGCGAGCAGCTCGGCGTCCGCCACGCCGACGGCGTACTCGGCGGCCAGCCACTCCAGCAGCTCGCCGCCGGCGGCGCGCGCCTCGGCCTTCAGCTCCAGCAGCCGCGCCACCCCGCCGGCGATCTCCCCCTGCAGCTCCGGCTGGGGCGGAGGGACGGGGAGCGCCTCCACCGCGTGCGGGGTGAGCCGCAGCGCGTGGTCGCGGCCGTGCAGCGCGCTGCGCCAGAGCCAGGTCCACGCGACCGGCGAGTTGGCCACCGCCAGCAGGTAGGGGTCGGCGGAGGGCCACACGCAGGCGTTGGCGAGCACGCACGCCCCCACCGGCGCCAGCGCGAACAGGGGCTCCGCCGCCGTGTCGGCGTGCACGATGCGGGCGCCGTGGTGCGCGTCGCGCTCGGGGCGCGGGCGCAGCTCCCACCAGTGGCGGCCCTGGTCGTGCCGCGCGCGCAGCCGCTCCTCCCAGGGCTTGAGGTGGGCGTGCAGGGAGGGGAAGGTACGCTGGAAGAGGTGCTCGGCGTCCGCGTCCGGCGCGCCCGTCCACGGCCACGCGCGCTCCTCGGACGAGGCGACGGCGATCAGCCAGGCCCCGCGCCACTCCGCGGTCCAGCGCTCGATGTCGCCGGCGCGCAGCAGCGGGTGCAGCAGGTCGGCCGCCCGCGGATCCGCGTGCACCAGCCGGTCGCGCGTGGCGGCGTCGACCACGAAGGCGTCGTTGAGCCCGGTGCGCACCCCGGCGGAGACCGGCGCGCCCAGGTGGTCGCGCAGCGGCACCCCGGCCGCGGCGATGCGGTCCATCAGCCGCTGCACCTCGGGGCGCTCCAGGCTCCACGGCGCGCCGGCGAAGCGGCCGCGGGGCACGGTGTAGGCGTGCGCGGCGGCGTACCCGGCCAGCGCCGGCTCCGGCCCCGCATCCGCGCCCACCAGCGTCACCCGCGTCTCCCCCACGCCCGGCCGCGCGCCGCCGGGTCGGCGCACCACCAGCACGCAGGCGGCGTCCACCTCCACCCGGGCGGCGGACGCGCGGAAGTCGACGAGCTGCTCCATCTCCCCCCGCTCGGCCAGGTACGCACGCAGCCCTTCGCCCGCGGCGGAGCGCATCCACCGGTCGGGAACGGCGAAGGCCACGCGCCCGCCGCGGCGCAGCAGCTCCATCCCCTGCTCCCAGAAGTAGGCGTGCAGGTCGGCCGAGGCTTCGTAGACGTGGGGGAAGGCGCCGGAGAGGTGTGGACGCAGCGCGGCCGCGTGCTCGTCGCGCCCGGCGGGGGGGCGGCCGACCACCGCGTCGAAGCCGGGGTCGTCGCTCCAGGTCGCCGTCTCCGGCTCCACGAAGGCCTCGGGGAACTCCAGGTCCCAGTGGAAGAAGTGGTGCTCGCCCGCGGCGGCGGCGGCGCAGTCCAGCGCCTCGGCCTGCGCGCGTCCCAGCCGCGAGCGGCCCCCGCGCGCCGCCTCCAGCACCTCGTCGGCGTGCAGGCTGGCGACCTCGTCCGCCAGGCGGTTGCCGAAGGCGCGGCTCACCCACAGGTCCAGCAGCCGCCGGTGAGGGGCCACGGCGGCCTCGAGCTCGGCGTGGCGGCGCGCGCCCTCGGCCGCCCCGGCCGGGGTCGCGTCCGCCTGCGCGGTGGCCTCGCGGATGGCCGAGGCGGCGCGCAGCAGCCCGCGGAACGGCCCGCCGAAGGCGTCGAACTGCCCCTGCGGGCTCTCCTCCATCGCCCGCTGCAGCTCCAGCACGCGGGTGCCGACCAGCGCGTTTCCACGCTTGAGGTGCGGCTCCAGCGTGGGGAGCGGGATCCCGGGGACGAAGGCGGCGAGCCAGAGCGCGAGCCGGGCCGCCTGCACCGCGGCGGCGTCCACGTCCACGCCGAAGAGGCAGCGCTTCACCACCATCCGTCGCAGCAGCGCAGCGTCGGTCCACGGGCCGGCGTCCGGCTCCATCCCCTGCGCCCGCAGCCCGGCCGCCGCCTCGGCGCGCACCTCGGCCAAGCGGGCCGCGAGCGGGCCGGCGGGGGTCTCGGCCAGGAGCGCGGCCAGGCGCGCGGTGGCCAGCTCCGCGGCGCGCACCAGGAAGCGCCCGCTCCCGATCGCCGGGTCCACCACGCGCAGCGAGAGGAGGGCATCGGCGGCGCGGTCCTCGAGCGAGGCGACCTCGCGCTCCAGCCGCGCGGCGGACTCGGGGAGCGCCGCGGAGAGGCGCTCGCGGCGGGCGGCGGCCTCGGCCAGGGTGTCGCGGTACGCCGCCTCGCGCTCGGCCAGCGCCGGCCGCACCGCCTCGGCGCCGGCGAAGGCCACCCCCCAGCGCGGGGGCGGCCCCGCCGGCGACGCCTTGCGGTCGCCGCGGGGGTCGACGAGCAGCGGCTTGCCGCGCTCGTCCGCCGCCAGCCGCAGCCCCACGATCCCCTCCAGCACCCCGGCCATGTCGTCGGGCTGCAGCGGCGCGAAGTCGAAGCAGGCGCCGCCGCCGTCGCGCGAGAGCTTGTCGAGCGCGGGGACCAGGAAGAAGTCGGAGACGGCGTTCTCGGCCAGGAAGCGCGCGCCGGGCGCCTCTGCCGCGAAGGGTCCGCCGTACGCCGGGACGCCGACCGACGCGCTCCCGCGCGCCAGCAGGTCGAACAGCGCCAGCAGCTCGCGCCAGACCTCGTGGGACTGCGCGCTGAGCGGGTGCCCGGGCACCCGCATCTCCGCCACGCGCCCGCGCAGCCGGCCGATGCCGTGGCGCGCGTAGGGCCCGTCGCGCGGGAGCAGCCCGCGCGACTCGGCGCTGAGGAGGAAGAGGACGCGGGTGAGGAGGAGGAGGGTGCCACCGAAGGCCTCGGCGAGCGAGGCGTCGGTCTCCGCGGGGAGGCCGCGGCGGCGGCGGGCGTCCACGAACCCGGCCGCCAGCCGCTCGAACACGTCCGCCGACACTGCCTGCCGCAACTCGCGCTCCACCGCCGCGGGCGCGTCTTCCCCGGCGCGCGCGGGCGCTGGCGGAGCCGCGGCGGGGCTCAAGCGTCCCCCCCGCGGGCGTGCGCGCAGGCGCGGCGTCCACGCGGTTGCGCAGAGGCTGGCGTGCGGGTGGCGAACTGCATCGGGGCGTCGGCGGTTTTCGGCGGGAAGGCGGCGGCCCGTGCTCCTCGGCCGCCGCCCCGAATGTCGGCGGGCGGGCGCCGGAAGTCAACGGGCGCGGAGGCGGTGCGGCAGCCCGGGCGACGAGTCCTTTGCGGCAGCGCGAACGGGCGTGCGCGTCATCCACGCGAGCCGGGTTTCGTGCCGAGAGGCGGAGCCGCGGCACCCGCGTGTACGCGCCCCGCAACTCCTTGCCGCGTCTATGCTTTCCATCGACCCCTAATTCTGCCACAGCTTGTGGCAGAATTACACTCTGGACACACGCGAAGGGTTGTCCCCATCCGTAAAACACGGCCGCGGCTCGTGCTGTCGTCTGCTACGCCGGTGAGGCTTCGGAGCTCCCCCGGCGGCGGCTCCCGAATTTCTGCCACAGCCTGTGGCAGAATTGACACAAATGAACGTCGGATCGGCGGGGGTCAGGGCGCGCCCTCGCCGGCCGCCAGCCGCAGTTCCAGCGTCTGCACGCTCGGCAGGCTCCCCGCGAGCGGCTTCGGAAGCTGCGCGGTGAGGCGAAATTCCGCCACGCCGATCGGCCGCTCGATGCCGCGCAGCGCGTACTCCGCCACCACGCGGTTGTGCTCCTTGCAGAGGATCAGGCCGATGGTGGCCCGGTGTCCGTCGGCGCGCAGTTGCTCGTCGACGGTGGTGAGATAGAAGGCCATCTTCCCCGCATCCTCCGGTGTGAAGGCACCTACCTTTAACTCCACGATCACGTAGCGGCACAGCGAGATGTGATAGAACAGCAGGTCCACGTAGTAGTCCTGCCCCTCGACGGACAGGCGGTACTGGCTCCCCACCAGCGCGAAGCCCACGCCCAGCTCCAGCAGGAAGTCGCGGACGTTGGCGAGCAGCGCGCGCTCCAGCTCGCGCTCCTGCAGCGCCGGCCCGAGCTGCAGGAACTCGAAGTGGTACGGGTCCTTCAGCAGCTCCCGCACGAGGTCCGTCTGCCCTTCGGGAAGCGCGCGGTCGAAGTTGGTGACCGCGCGGCCGCTGCGGGCGTGCAGCCGGGTGTCGATCTGGTGGAGGAGGACGCTCCGGCTCCACCCGTGCTCCACCGTTTTCCGCGCGTACCAGAGGCGCTCCGCGGGGCCGGCTAACTTCTCCATCAGCACGATGTTGTGGCCCCACGGAATTTCTGCCACAGCTTGTGGCAGAAATTCGCCGTCGACGTCCGGAAGGGGCAGAAGCGGACCGACCTCGCGCGTGTAGGAGAGGTAGAGGGAGCGCATCCGCCACAGGTTGCGCGGCGAGAAGCCCTGCACGTCGGGGAAGGCGCCGCGCAGGTCGCACGAGAGGCGCTCGATGGCCGCCGAGCCCCAACCCTCCTCCTGCTGCCGTTCCGCCACCTCGCGGCCGATGTCCCAGTAGAGCTGGATCAGCTCCCGGTTCACGGCCAGCTTGGCCTGAACCTGGGCGCCCTGGATGCGCGTCTTCAGCGCCTCGAGCAGCTCGCCGTAGCCGATCGGCGGCAGCGAGACCGTCGTCGCCGGCTGGCGGAGGCGGGGCTTTCGGGGCGGGGGCTTCTTCTTCGCCATGGCAGCAGGGGTGGTGTAGGGCGGTCGGAAGGGGGTCCGGAAAGACTTAG
>DASYJZ010000319.1:0-2151 GCA_035995965.1 Longimicrobium sp.
CGGGAACTGGCGCAGATATTTAGCAGTCCAGCAAACGCTGCTAAAATTGGGGAAACGAGAAAAATCTTAATTATAGCATCTACAAGGACTTGCGGCATTGCCCCCGGAGGATTCGAACCTCCACCAGAGGTTCCAAAGACCTCTGTGCTGCCATTACACCAGGGGGCATCGACTACACGACTGGACCCGGTTGCGCTTGGGACGCCTGGTACCAAGGGCCGGCGATAGATCCTTCGGCCTGCTGACGGCGGCGGTGACGAAAAAGTCCGCGAGGCCGGCCTCGGGCTGACGTCCGCGAGGGTCGATCCACCGTCAGAAAACGTGCGGCGACGGCAGAAAAGCTAGCCGGAAGCGACCGCGAAATCAACCGCGAGTCCGTCAACCCGCCGACGCCGGGCCGCCGTTCGAGCAATGAAAGGAGACCGGCCGCTGGCGTGCGGCCGGTCTCGTCTACCCTGCTGGTTCCCTCAGGTGATCAGGGACGGGCGTGCTTCCGGACCAGCGCCTCGAGCTCGGCGAGGCGTGCGTCGGTGGCGGCCTGGCGGTCGCGCAGGGCGGCGACCTCCGCGCGGAGGCGCTCCACCTCGGCCGTCCGCGCGGCCAGCGCGTCGGTGCGCGCCTCCAGCGCCTTCACGGCCGCGAAGTTCACGCCGTCGATGTCGAGCAGCCCGATCGAGCGGTCGTCCGTCCCCAGGCCGAACGCCGCGCGGAAGTCCTCGGCGAAGGGGCCCAGGTGCCGCACCTGCCGCCCCTCGGCCACGTAGCTCCAGGTGCTTACCGGCATGGCGCGGATGCGGGCGAGCACCTCCTCGCCGTCCACGCCGCCGAAGTTCTCCTTCAGCGAGCGGCTCGAGGAGCAGGAGAACACGCCCGAGCCGGCCGGCAGGTCGCACCCGGTGGTGAGCGTCGAGTTGGTGCGGAAGCGGAACCCGCCGGCCGCCCGCACCGCGTACTCGTTGTTGGCGACCGCAAGGATCGAATCCGTGGTGCTCTGGTCGCCAAAAACGTAGCCGCCGCTGTGCCCGTGCGAGCTGGATCGGGACCCCATCGCCACCGCGAAGTTGGCGTCGGCGGTCACGCGGTAGCCGATGGCCACGGAGCCCTGGCCGCCCGCGTTGTTGCGGAAGCCGATGGCCACGCAGCCCAGCCCGTCGCAGCGGCTGCTGGCGCCCGCCGCGAACCCCACCGAGCCGCTCACCTCGTTGCTGCTCCCGAAGCCGACCGCGGCGAGGCCGGTGACCTGCGTGCCGTCGCCGTACGCGAAGGAGCCGTACTGGGTGGCCTGGGTGTTGTTGCCGCCGGCGAAGGAGTAGTCGCCCATGTTCCCGTCGTCCCACTGGTAGCTGTCCACCGTCCCGAAGCGGAACGCGCCCCTGGCCGGGAACCACATCATCCGCGTGCCCGCTCCCACCGCGGGGATGGTGCCCACGCCGAACTGGCCCAGCGCGGCCAGGCCGCCCGCGCTGTCCACGCGGAAGCGGTCGCCGGGCGGGCTCCCGGAGCGCAGCCGCAGCAGGAAGCCGCCTCCGATCCCCAGGTCGGGGGTCGCCCAGGCGAAGCGCACGTGGGTCGGGCTCACACAGGTGGGGTGGGTGTCGGGGGTGCCGATCCGGTAGACGTTGCCGGTGGTGGGGACGTAGCAGGCGCGGATGGAGTCGCTCTGGGCCCCCGCCGGCAGGGCGGCGCCGGCGGCCAGGGCGCCCGCGGCGAGGGGGATGAGGAGAAACCGCTTGTGCATCGTGCCTCCAGGAGTCGATGGATGGAGATCAGCCTTCCCCCCGTCACGTCGCCGGATAGAGCACCTGCGCATTGAGCACCACGAGCCGCAGCGCCGCCACCTCGATGGGGTCGGTGTTCGGCGACGAGCGCACCAGCGCATTGAGCGACCCGTTGCACTGGTTGATGGCGGCCTGCACCGCGCCCGCGTCGCCGGAGCGGACCGCCGCGGCGAGCGAGCGGAACGCCGCCGCCACCGCGGGGGTCGCGTGCGAGTCGCCGAGCGTGGGGATCACGCGGCTCCCCGCGTCGTCAGCGGCGTCGGCGAGGCCGGCCTTCAGGTCGAACGCCGCCGCGGACGCGTCGTGCTCGGCGGCCGGTGGCTTGACCGGCGCGGTGGGCGCGTCCATGCAGGCGCCCAGCCCCGCCACGAGC
>DASYJZ010000320.1:0-2615 GCA_035995965.1 Longimicrobium sp.
GCCGTCGCGCATCAGCACGTAGACGGCGGCGGCGCCGGGTTTCAGCGCGAGCACCCGCGCCACCGGGACGGCGGGGGCCCAGGCCACCGTGGCCCGTGCGCCGCGGACGCGGTAGGTGGACCCCGCGATCGTCCGCTCGAAGCCGGGCTGCCGCGCCCCGATCACCTCCGCCTCGCCCTCCACCGGCCGCACGGCGACGATCTCGCCCTGCAGCTCGCCGAGCGGGCGCACCAGCATCCGCCAGCCGGGGGTGGCGAAGACGGTGAAGCCGCCGGAGAGCCGTCCCGCCGGACGCGCCCGCCGCGCCAGCCGGGCCACCGCGCGGATCACCGCGGGCGCCGGGTCCGGCGCCAGGTCGCCCCCCGCGAGGACGCGGAGCTGGTCCGGCCGCAGGCGCGCCAGCAGGGCGTGCAGTCCCGAGTGCGGCAGGCGCAGCCGCCACCGCCCGCGGCGGCGCGGGATGGCGAGACGCGGAGCCCCGCCGTAGCGCGGGACGGCGTCGTAGCGCGCGGGCCGCGAGAAGGGCGAGGCGTCGATGGGGAAGGCCTCGAGTTCCGGCTGGAAGGCCTCGAGCTCCGGCTGCAGCGCGACGAGCTCCATCTCCCGGCTGCGCCCGCGCGGCCGCCCGACCACGCGCCAGCTCTTCCGTCCCGCCTGCGCGCGGTAGACGGGGAAGCGCTCTCCGCTGCCGCGGTGGCGCAGCGTCCCCACGCGGCGGGCGCGGCCGAGCATCCCGCCGAGCCCCTGGTGCAGCCGCGGCCGGCCGCGCCAGCGCCCCCACACCGCCGCGGGAAGGCGGAAGTACCCGCCCCCCAGCAGCGGCCAGAGCGGCGGCTCCGCCCACCCGTACGCCGGCTCGGCGTCGTCCCCATCGCCCGGGCCGCCGTCCGCCGCGTCGTCGCCCCACCCGGCCGCGCCGTGCGGGGAGCCGCCCCAGGGGGCCGCCGCGCCGGGCTCGTCGAAAGCCAGGTCCGCCGCCGACACCCCCGGGCGCGCGCCGTGGAACCCTGATCCCGGCGGCTCGTCGTCGTCTACGTATGGCATGGTGTCATTCCCCGGTTGCCGGCCCGCGACGCGCGCGCCACCGCGCACGCCACCCTGGCCAGGTCGTGTTCCTCGTGGTCGGCCCGCAGCAGGAAGGTGAGCGCCGGCCCCGGCGCCGCCCGCAGCACCGCACGGATCCCCTGCCCCGCCAGCCGCGCGTGCACCCCCGCCGCATCGGCGAGCCCCGGCAGCGTCTGCACGGGAAAGCCGCCGCCGCCGATCCGCCGCACCCCCCGCTCCGCCAGCAGCCCGCGGAAGCGCGCCACCGCGCCCGCCAGGCGCTCCCGCAGCCGGTCGCCGCGCGCCCGGTTGAGCGCCAGCGCCCGGGCGGCCGCGCGGATCGCGGGGACGGAGGGAGGCGAGCCGTGGACGCGCGTGAGGCTCTCCGCCGCGAAGCGCTCCACCCAGCCCCGGCTCCCCGAGAGCGCCGCCAGCGGGGCGCCGAAGCCCTTGGCCAGCGACGCGCCCAGCAGCAGCTCGGGCCCCTCGATCCCCCAGCGGCGGAGCGACCCGCCGCCGCCGCGGCCGTAGGGGAGCCCCGGCCCCGGCCGCTCGCCGTAGATCCCCAGCGCCTGCGTGTCGTCCACCACCAGCAGGCCGCCGGCGGCGCGCACCGCGTCCAGGTACTCCGGGAGCGGCGCGGGGCGCCCGCACCCGGGGCAGAAGCCGTCGCACACGACGACCGGCCGCCCCCGCCCCGCCGTCGCCAGCGCCCGCCGCAGCCCCGCCGCGTCGTGGTGGGCGAAGACGCGCACCGGCACCCCGGCGCAGCGCGCCCGCTCCACCCCCCACCGCGCCACCGCGTAGGCGCCCCCGTCCACCAGCACCGCCGAGGCGCCGGGCGCCAGCACGCCGAAGAGGTCCCAGAAGAGGTGCAGGGTCGAAGGGAGGAAGACCGCCGCCTCGCACCCCTGCAGCCGCGCTAGCCGCCGCGCCGCCGCCTCCGCCCCGGGGGTCGGCTCGAGCGCCGCGGGGACGCCGGTGGTGAGCGACTCCCACGGCCCCAGCGCCGCCCACGGGTGCCGCATCCCCAGGTAGAGGGCGGAGGCGAAGTCCACCTCGCCCCCGCCCTCCGCGCCCGGCCGCCTCACACGTTCAGCAGCACGATGGTGGAGCCGCGCCGCACCCAGGTGCCCGACGGCGCGCCACCGCCCGCGCCGTTCCCGCCGCCGGCGACGATGATGGGCTGGGCCGCCGCGATCAGGCGGACGAGCTGCGGCGCCTGCTGCTGCGCCGCCTGGATGGCGGCCCGCTTGGCGGCCACGGCCGGCGGCGCGCCGGTGGGCCGGGTGGCCAGGGTGCGGGCCGCGGTGGTCGCGGTGCGCACCAGCCCCTTGGCCGTCTCCATCTCCGCCTCGTACGAGCCCTCCAGCTCCCATCCCAGCCGGCCCTTCACGAAGGAGCCGGCCTGCTGGCCGAACTTCTGCCCCGCCGGCCCGCCGAAGTAGCCGCCGATGACGCCGCCGACCCCGGGGAGGGCGTTCCCCGCCGCGCTCTTCAGGATCCCGCCCAGCGCCTGCCCCACCGGCGACGACACCACCTGCTTGGCGGCGCCCACGGCCTTGCTCAGC
>DASYJZ010000321.1:0-1955 GCA_035995965.1 Longimicrobium sp.
TCATCTAAAGTCGTCTTAAAACGCGAAAGGTCAAGGGGACTGGCAGCAGGATGCCAGGGGGGCCAATCTGGGGGGCGGGGAAGACGAATGGTCGATCGAATGCGAGGGCCAGGCACGAACCTCTGGTCGGAGACGCCTGCCCGCGCCATCATGGCGGTACCGCCCGGCGTGTTCGGCCTCCCTTTTCGGGAATGTCGAAGCGATCCCGTCTCTCGTCGCGGCGCCTCCGTCCCCTCGGAATCCGTATGCCTCCACCGCGGTCCATAGCCTTCGCCCTGCTCGTCGTCGCCACCGCGTGCACGCGGCCAGCCCTCGCGCCGGCCCCGTTCACCGATCCGGCGCCGCACCGCGCGAGCCGGATCGCCGTCGCGCCCGGCGTGCGCATCGAGGTGCTGGACTGGGGCGGGACCGGACCGGCGCTGGTCTTTCTCGCCGGCGTCTACAACACCGGGCACGTGTTCGACACCTTCGCCCCGCGCTTCACCGACCGCTTCCGCGTGCTCGCCATCACCCGCCGCGGCCTGGGCATCTCCGACGTTCCCAACCCGGGGCCGTACGACGCGGCCACGCTGGCGGCGGACCTGAAGGCGGTCCTCGACACGCTGGGGATCGGGCGGGCGGTGCTGGTGGGGCACTCCTTCGGCGGGATGGAGGCGTCGTGGTTCGCGGTGGCGTACCCGGAGCGGGTGGAGAAGCTGGTCTACCTGGAGAGCTACTGCCCCGGCTGCCCCAGCCCGATGGGACCCGCCCCGCGCGGCCGCCCGCTTCGCCCGCGGCCTCCCCCGCTCACCGACCGCGACACCCTCACCCCCGCGGGGATCGCGGCCTACCAGCGCCGGACCCTGGGATTCGCCTTCCCCGAGGCCGAGCTGCGCGCCATCAGCCGCTACGGCGCCGCCGGCACCGTCCGCAACCCCGTCCCGGTCTACGTGCGCGAGGCGCTGGCGGCGGGGTCCGGGCATCCCGAGGTCGTGCGGATCGTGGCGCCGGCGCTCGGCGTCTTCGCGGACCGCTCCACGGTGGAGCAGGAGTTCTGGTGGGCCGCCCGCATGCGCCGCCCCGAGCGCCTCCTCGCCGAGGTCTTCCTGGAGGCCACGCTTCCCGGCCGCCGCGCCGCCCGCGAGCAGTTCGCGCGCGAGCTGCCGGACGCGCGGGCGGAGGTGATCCCCGCGGCACACCACTTCATCTTCCTCTCCCACCCCGAGCAGGTCGAGCGGCTGCTGCGCGCCTTCCTGCTCCCTCCGGCGGCGGCGGCGCGCTGACCGGCTGGACCTCCGCGCGCGAGGCGCACGCGGGGGTTGACTCGGATCGGGAAATCCCGTAACTTCCTCGTCTTGCCTTCCGCCGGGATGAGTGTATCCGTCCGCTGGCCGCCCTGCGCGGGCGCGGCGTGTCGGAGAGCCCTCGCCGGGAGCGCGACAGACGCCACGAGACCTTGCCGGTCGTGATGACGCGGCAGGGTCTCCTGTTCGTCTTTTTCGGGCCTGGTGGCCCGGCATCAGCGGGCCGGCGCGCCCTCTGGATCGTTCAAAACACCCGGACCGGGGTTCAGAAGGAACATGGCCAAGGCGAAGTTCGAGCGAAACAAGCCGCACGTGAACGTGGGCACCATCGGGCACGTGGACCACGGGAAGACGACGCTGACGGCGGCGATCACGCGCATCCAGGCCGCCAAGGGGCTGGCCGACTTCGTGAGCTTCGACAACATCGACAAGGCTCCCGAGGAGCGCGCGCGCGGGATCACCATCGCGACCGCCCACGTGGAGTACCAGACGGAGAAGCGCCACTACGCGCACGTGGACTGCCCCGGCCACGCCGACTACGTGAAGAACATGATCACGGGCGCGGCGCAGATGGACGGGGCGATCCTGGTGGTCTCGGCCGCCGACGGGCCGATGCCGCAGACGCGCGAGCACATCCTGCTGGCGCGCCAGGTGAACGTGCCGTACGTGGTG
>DASYJZ010000322.1:0-7639 GCA_035995965.1 Longimicrobium sp.
TGCGAAAGTAGCCGCAGGGCCGAAGGATCTAACCGCGGCCGCCACGTGGTCCGCTGCGGAAGCCGCCGAGTTCCGCGGCTTCACCGAAGGCCGCGAGACGCGATCCCGACGCTGTTTCACCGCGTCGGCTACAGATCCTTCGGCCTGCGAACGATGGCGTGGAAGCAGGTCCGGCGTGGTCGGCCTCAGGATGACCTCGTGGGGTGGCGAGGGTCGCGAGGACGCTGGGCAGCGTACCGATCGTGTCGGCCACTCGGTTGTTGCGGTTCGGCGCCTGTGTGCCGCCCCCACGATGTGGCGTGCCGTTGTAGCCGCGAGTTCACTCGCATATCCACGCACGAAACCCCGTCTCGACCCGCCGGCACACGCGCGATCAACCGGATTCGGTACTCGATGAAGCAACGCAGGGCCGCGCTCGCCGCGGCCGTCCTGTTCCTGCTGGCGGCGCCGCTCGCCGCGCAGCGCCCGATCACCATCTCGGGCGACGACCACTCCGAGGCCGCCCAGCTCGCCCGCGACGTGGTCGCGCGCGGCAACTACCTGCGCTTCGACCGCGACACCGTCCTCCCGGCGACCTTCCACGCCCCCGGCGACGTCGTCATCTACGACGCCGACGTGCGGCTCGAGGGCACCATCGAGGGGCGCGTGGCGGTGATCGGCGGCAACTTCTTCATCCGCCCGCACGCGGTGGTGAGGGGCGACATCGCGCTCCTCGGCGGCGAGGTGTACTCCTCGGCGCTGGCGACCACGGGGCGGGTGCTGGAGACGGCCCGCGGCTCGCGCGTCGCCATCACCGGCGACTCGGCGATGGAGGACGCGGGGGAGTACTCGGCGCGCATCATCGAGCCGATGAAGGCGAGCCTGATCGCCTTTTTTCCGCGGCCGCTCCCCGCCTACGACCGGGTGAACGGCCTCACCCTCTCCGCGGGCGCCCGCATCCTCCCCACGCGCAACGACAGCGGCCCGCGCATCGACATCTGGGGCTCGTACCGCTTCGAGAACCCCGACAAGCCCGGCGGCGGCCTCCGCGCCACCGTGCCGCTGGGCGTGCAGAACGTGCAGGTGGTCGGCGAGGCGTCGCGGGCCACGCGCACCAACGACGCTTGGCAGCGCGGCGACCTCTCCAACTCCCTCTCGGTGCTGATCTACGGCCGCGACTTCCGCGACTACTGGGACGCCGACCAGGCGCGGGTGATGGTCACGCGACCCGTCGGCAAGCCGCTCATCGCGGGGGAGAGCTGGCTGAGCCCACGCGGCGGCGTGCTCTGGTCGCGGGACCGGTCGCTGCGCGCCCACCACGTCTTCTCCTTCTGGCGGAGCAACGACAAGGACCGCGCCAACCCGCCGATCCTCGACGGGACGATCGTCTCCGCGTTCGCGGGCACCGGGCTGCGCATGGTCGGGCGCGTGTCGTCGTTCACCAGCGACGTGCAGGTGGAGCGCTCGCTCTCCGCCCCATTCGACTCGTCGTTCACGCAGCTCGTGGGCGAGGCGACGTACACCACCGTGGCCTTCCGCACCCACACGCTGCGGGTGTACCTGCGCGGGCTCACCCCGCTCGGCGGCGACGCGCCCCCGCAGCGCTACGAGATCCTGGGCGGGCCGACCACGCTCCCCACGCTGGCCGTCGGGCGGTACCGCGGCGACCACCTGGCCTTCGCGGACGCGCGCTACGGCATCCCGCTCCCCCTGCAGCTCCCGTTCGTGGGCGCGCCGAGCCTGCAGCTCCTCTACGCCTCGGGCGCGGCGTGGACGGGTGCCCATTCCCCGCGCTGGACGCAGAACGCGGGGGTGGGGCTGCTCTTCGCGCTGGCGAGCGTGGCCGTGTACGTCGACCCGCAGGACCCCAAGCCCCGGCTGCTCGTCACCGCCGCCGTCCCCGGCGTGTTCTGACCCGCGGAATGTCGCCCCGCACGATCCTTTGTTGCGGACCGTGGTACAACGGCGTCGCAAAGGATCCGTGCGGGTACCCTTACGTCACTTTCAGGAGGCCGAAGTAGATGAGGCTCAAGGCAGTACAGGCGGCGCTGCTCTGCGGCGTGCTGGCCGCGCCGGCGTGCAGCGACACCGCGGGGTCCGGGCCCGACCCGCTTCCGGCGGGCTTCACCTTCGTGGGAACGTGGCAGCTCCACGTGGACGCGGCGACGGACTGCTGGGCCGCGTTCGACACGCGCATCAGCATCCCGCAGGCGAGCCTCACCGCCGGCGTGAACGGCACTTCGCAGCTGATGAACACCGACGGATGGTGGTTCCTGGGCGGCACCGGCCCCGATGTTCACGCGACGCTCAGCGGAACGGTGAACCAGTCGACGGGAGTCTTCGCCCTCCGGCTCTGGAACACGACCGCCGCCAGGCAGGGCCGCTTCGAGGGCGTCGCCTCGAGCGCCACGCGGCTGGGCGGCACCTTCACCGACCCCGACGCGGCGTTCCGGACCATCGCCGGGACGCACCCCTGCTCCGCGCCCGCGCACGCCATCAAGGACTGATATGATACCGATTTCCGCGTTCGGCTGTGCATTTCACGGCTGCCGTACTGAATTGGCTCTCATATCACAGGGGTCACACGGGTCACGGAGGACTGCAACGGGCTTTCCTCCGTGACCCCTGTGACCTCTGTGAGAGATTTCTGTTCAAGTCCGCTCATCGAATGCACAGCCGGAAAATGCGACGAAGCCCCGGACTCGACGGTCGAGTCCGGGGCTTCGCGCGTCCGCCTGAGCCGCTCGCGTCAGCGTTGCGGCGCCGGGGCGGAGGTGGGCGCCTGCGCGCGGAGCATCCGCTCGATCGCGTCGAGCCGGGCGCGCAGCTCGGCGGTCTCGGTGCGCAGCGCGGCGTTCTCGCGCTCCAGCGCCCCGATGCGCGCCTGTTGCCCGGTGGTGCGCGTGTCGAGCGCCTTCACGCCCGCCAGTGCCACACCGCCCTCATCGATCGTTGCGATGGTCACGTCATCGTTCCCGAGCCCGAACGCCGCGTGGAAGTCTTGCGCGGTGGGGCCCATGTGGCGGATGCGGGTGTCGTCCACGCGGTAGCTCCACGTGCGGACGGGCATTGCGCGCAGCCGGAGCAGCACGTCCTCGCCTGAAACGTCCTCGAACAGGTGCTTGCGCCGCACGTCGGAGACGTCGGTCCACACGCCGGCGGTGGAGAGATAGGCCCCCGTGCTGGTGCTGATCACCGCGTTGGACTGCCCCCAGTTGCTGACCGAGGTGCCCGACTGGATCGTGACCCCCGTGGACAGGTTGCTGCTGGTGAAGATCCGGAAGCCGCCCGAGACCCGCCAGTTCGCCGAATGGTTCACCCCGGCCCGCAGCGTGTCGACCGACGAGCGGTCGGAGAAGACGAACGAGCCCTGCCGCGCGTTGGTGTGCGCGTGATACCCCAGCGCCACCGAGGCGGCGCCGCTCGCCGTGTTGTCCTCGCCCACGGCGAAGGACGACTGCTGGGCGGCCGTGCTGCGCAGGCCGAACGCCACCGCGTTGCTGGCGCTGGCCCGTACATCCTGGCCGATGGCCACGGAGTAGTCGCCGATGTTGGCCGCGTCCCACTGCGTGCCGGCGATGCCGCCGGCGCGGAACGCCCCTTTCCGGGGGTACCACATCGCGCGCGTGCCGGCGCCCTCCGCCGGAATGCCTGTGCCCGAAGGGTCGCCGTCGTAGGTACCGCCGAAGAGCGCGCCGGCATCCACGTTCACGCGGAAGAGGCCCACGCCGCTCTTGCTCACGGCGAACGCCGAGTCGGGGGTCTGGGCGGCGCCCGGGAGCGCCGCGGCGAGCAGGGTTGCGGCGCCGAGGGCGGCGCGGAGAGTCGTTCTCATCGCAGTCGTCCGTTCGAGGTTGGGCGTCAGGGAATGCTGATGGTCATGGCCTGGTCCTTCACGTTCAGGCTGCCGGTCACCGACACCGCGCCCGACGCCTTGGTGGAGCGCTGGAGCTTCGCGCTCCCCGTCACCTGCATGGCGGAGAGGTTTCCGCCGATCACCACGTTGCTGCCGGCCACCTTCAGCGTGCCGCCCGACACCGTGCCCACCGCGTCCACGTTGCCGTAGGCGGTGGCGGTGAAGCCCGCCAGCCCCAGCGAGCTGCCGAAGCCCACCCGCAGGTTGGTGAGGAAGGCGTCGGCCGTGAGCACGGGGTAGACGTGGCTCGGGAGCAGCGAGTCGGACGGGATGGAGACGGTGCTCGCCGAGTCCGGCGCCACGCCCCCCTGCCAGTTCGACCCCATCAGCCAGTCGGTCGAGGTGTCGCCATCCCACACCTTGTCCAGCAGCGGGGCGCCCTCGTCCACCACCGGGGCCGAGACGTAGACGATGAAGGAGAAAGTCGACACCGAGCCGGTGATCTGGAACTGCCAGCCTCTCGCCGCCGAGATCTCGTAGGGCGAGATGATCTGCCCGTAGTGGAAGTACGGCTGGTTGGTGGCGGTGAAGGTCCCGACCCCGTCGTTGTTCGCCAGCGTCACCGAGCCGGAGCCGCTGGTCACGTTCAGGTTGGCGAAGAACACGTCCACCCCCGCGACCGTCGACCCGTCGGTGGTGCCGATGTTCTCCTGCAGCAGGTTCTGCACGGTGACGTTGCTGCTCAGGATCTGCGTGCCGCCGTCGTAGGCGGTGCCGAAGCTCGTGAGCTTCACGTACTTGTCCTGTCCGCCCAGCAGCTTCGCGCCGCGCGCGGAGCCGGAGGGCTGCAATGGGGTGCAGGTCATCCGCGCCGGGGCCACGTCCACCGTGCACGTGAGCGCGACCGACGACGGCGGAAGGTCGGCCGGGGTCAGCGGGAGGGTAGGGGAGCGGTCGGCGCAGGCGGCCATCAGCGGCAGCGCGAGCACGCACCAGCGTCGGAACAGCGGCCGTCGGATCATGGCGGAGGCGTGGGCCAGGGAGTGGTTACGCATGGGTTGAGGGCCGTGGAGGGTCACGGGCGGGCAGCGGCCGGAGAGTTTTTCTCGCCGGCGACCAGCGCCTCGAGACGCTGCAGCCGCGCCTCGAGCTCGGCCACGCGGCCGCGGAGCGCACTGTTCTCGGCGGCGAGCGCCCGCGCCTGCGCGGCGAGCGTGTCGGTGCGGGCGGCGAGCGCCTGCACGCCGGCCAGGTTCACGCCGTCGATGTCCACCGAGTTGATCAGCAGCTCGCTCTCGCCCAGCCCGAAGGCGGCGGCGAAGTCCTGCGCCATGGGGCCCAGGTGGCGGATGGCGCGGTCCTGCGTCCTGTAGTTCCAGGTGGAGACGGGGATGGCGCGCAGCCGCGCCAGGATCTCCTCGCCGTCCGTCGCCAGGAAGTTCTCCTTGCGGTTGCGGTCCGAGATGCTGCTCCAGGCGCCGCCCCCCGCGGCCACCTCCACTCCCGAGGAGAGGTTCTGCGAAGTGTAGAGCTTGATTCCGCCGCAGCCGCGCGCCACGAACTGGTTGTTCGCGGTGGGATACACCGAGTCGGACGAGAAGCCGGCGCAGCCGTCGCCCAGCACGACCGCACCCTGGCGGTTGGCGGTACGGGCGTTCTTGCCGATGGCCACCGAGAAGTTGCCGCTGGCGCTGTTCTGCAGCCCGATGGCCACCCCGAAGCTCCCGTTGGCGATGCTCGGCCCGAGAACGATCGACGCCAGCCCGCCGGCGATGGAGCTGGGCCCCATCGCCAGCGCGTCGTCGCCGGTGGCCTGCGCGCCGCTGCCGATGGCGACGGCACCCACGGCCGAGGCGCTGCCGTTGAATGCGAAGCTGCGGTCAGCGCTGGCGGTGGCGGTGTTGCCCAGCGCAACGCTCTCGTCGCCGCTGGCGGTCGTGGCCAGGTTGGCCGCGAACGAGTTGCTGCCGCTCGCCCGCGTGTTCTCGCCGAAGGCCGCCGAGCCGAGGCCGACGCTCGACAGGTCCCAGTACGTGGCGCCGAACGACTCCACCTTGCCGGCGCGGAACGCCCACCGCGCGGGGAACCACATCATGCGTACGCCGGCGCCGGTGGCCGGGAGCGAGCCCGCGCCTGCGGTGCCACGCACGACGAACGAGGCGTCGTTGTTCAGCCGCAGGAGGTTGACGCCGCCGACGCTCACGGCGAGGACGGAATCCGCCTGGGCCCGGGCCGTGGAGGCCGCGGCGAGGAGCAGGGCGCAGGACACGGTGGCGATGCGCGGCAGGGTCGTCATGTCGGGCGGATGAGGGACGGTCGGTGGCGCCCGCCGGCGGCGTGAAGCGGGCCCGGCTCGCAGCGAGGTTTCCTTCGACGGAGCGGGATTGGAAGTATCGGGAATATAGTGGCGATTCCCGAAGCCGCACAATCAGCGAATCCCGCGGAGCGCGGGTCGCACCCGCGACGGGGTGCCGGGCCGCCGTGGGGAGCCGCCACCGGCCTCCATCGCCGTTCGCGTAGCCCGGGTGAACGGACGATGAAGGCTTCCGCCACGCTTTGACATTCTCCCGGCCGCGCGTTACGTTGCATGGCGTGATTATTGCAATCGCCCGCCGCCTCTCCGCCCCCCATACGGGGCCGGCAAGCCGATGACCTCCCGTGTCCTCGGCGTGATCCCGGCCCGCCTCGCGTCCACCCGACTTCCCCGCAAGCCGCTGCACCCCATCGCCGGCAGGCCCCTCGTGGAGTGGGTCTGGCGCAGGGTCCGCGACCTGGGGATCTTCGACGCCGTCGTCGTCGCCACCGACAGCCCCGAGGTCGAAGCCGCCGCCCGCGCGTTCGGCGCGTCGGTGGTGCTCACGCGCGCCGACCACCCCTCGGGGACGGACCGCGTGGCCGAGGTGGTGCGGCGCGAGGAGTGGCGCGGCTACCCGGTGATCGTGAACGTGCAGGGCGACGAGCCCTTCGTGCGCGGCGACCATCTCCAGTCCGCCATCGAGCTGGTGCAGCGCGGGGGATGGGACGTGGGCACCGTCGCCGCGCCGATCGCGTCGGCCGGCGAGTGGCGGGAGCCCGCGGTGGTGAAGGTGGCGCGGGGCGACGACGGCCGCGCACTCTTCTTCACCCGCGCCCCCGTGCCGTTCCCCCGCGACGCCGCGCCGGACTTCGCCTCGGGCGCGTACCTGCGCCACGTGGGCGTCTACGCGTATACCCGCGAGGCGCTGCTGCGCTGGGTGAGCCTCCCCGAGGGCGCGCTGGAGCGCATCGAGAAGCTGGAGCAGCTCCGCGCGCTGGCCGCGGGGCTCCGCGTCGGCGTGGCGGTGGGCGAGCCGGCCGAGGGCGGGGTCGACACCCCCGCCGACGCGCTGCGCGCCGAGCGCATCATCCTGACGACACTGGCAACTCCCGCCCTGGAGCGAGCATGACCGCCCTGAACACGGCGCCCACCAAGTACATCTTCGTCACCGGCGGCGTGGTCTCGTCGCTGGGGAAGGGGATCGCCGCGGCCTCCATCGGCCGGCTCCTGGTGGAGCGGGGCCTCCGGGTGACCATCCAGAAGTTCGACCCGTACATCAACGTCGATCCGGGCACGCTCTCGCCCTTCCAGCACGGCGAGGTGTACGTGACCGACGACGGGGCCGAGACCGACCTGGACCTGGGGCACTACGAGCGCTTCGTGGGCGAGAGCCTGTCGCAGGCCAACAGCATCACCACCGGGCGCATCTACCAGGACGTGATCACCCGCGAGCGGCGCGGCGAGTACCTGGGGGCCACGGTGCAGGTGATCCCGCACATCACCGACGC
>DASYJZ010000323.1:0-4173 GCA_035995965.1 Longimicrobium sp.
CCCCACGCTCTCGGCGGGGACGCATCGCGCGGCCACCTCGGCGTAGGCGGCGAACTGCTCCAGCGGCGGGAGGAGCTTGAGCTGCAGGTCGTGCGCGAGCTCCATCTCCCGCTCGATCCGCTGCTGGCGCAGCGACTCCTCGATCAGCCGGCTGTTCTCCACCGCCGCGCCGATCTGGCTGGCGATGGCCGAGAGGAGCTTGAGGTCCCCGGCGCTGAAGCCACCCGCGCGCCCGGTGAGGTTGATCACCCCCACCCGCCGCGCCTCGCCCTCGGGCGGGGTGTAGCTCACCGGGACGGAGAGGAAGGCACCCTCCCGCGGCTCCACCACCTCGGTGCACTCGCCGCGGGCGTACACCTCGCCGGGGGCCAGGAGCACGGGGCGCCCCTCGCGGAAGACCTCGGCGGTCACCGAGCAGGGGTCGGCAACGGAGATGGGGCCGCGGTGCCCGTCGCCCCCCTCCACCGCCGCCAGCTCCAACTCGTCGGTCTCGGCATCGTGCACCCAGAGCGCGGCACGGCTGGCGCCCAGGATGCTGGCCACCTCGGTGAGGATGGTCCCCGCCGCCTGCTCCAGCGAGATGATGGAGCCCAGGATCTCGCTGATGGAGTAGAGGAGGTTGATCTCCTCGTAGCGCTCGGAGATCTCGCGGCTGAAGGAGCGGATCTCGTCGTCGTGGCGGGTGACGCGTGCCAGCGTGCTCGCCAGGAAGCGCGCGGCGCCCGCCGCCAGCTCCGGCGCGGCGCCCGGGATCTCCAGCCGGTACCCCGTCCCCGGCACCTCGGCCGCCCCGTCGGACGGGCCCTTCGCCGGGGCGGCGTCGCCCAGCACGGCGCGCCACGCGTCGCCGGCGCGCGCCCAGAGGGTCACGCGGTCGCCGAAGGCGCGGCGCAGGTCGTCGAGGACGTCGCGGGTGGGCCGGGCGAGCGCCGGGGGGGCGGCTGCGGCGGCGGGCATGGGGAGGGCTACGAGGCGCGGCAGAGGGGCTCGGCGCGGTAGAGCACCAGGCGCACGCAGTTGCCGCACCCGGCGTAGTCCACCTCGTCCATGAGTTCGCGGATCAGGAAGATGCCGCGTCCGCCCGGCTCCTCGAGGTTCTCGGGCAGGGTGGGGTCGACCACGCAGCCGGGGTCGAAGCCGTGCCCCTCGTCGCGCACCACCACCGCCACCTGCTCGGCGGCCAGGTCCACCTCCACCCGCACGCGCTTGGCGGGGTCGCGGTGGTTGCCGTAGATCATGGCGTTGGCCAGCGCCTCGCTCACCCCCACGCGGAAGTTGAGGGTGAGGCGCGAGCCCTCGTAGCCGTAGTCGCGCAGCCGTCCGGCCAGGTAGCTGATCGCGGAATCGATCAGCCCCAGGTCGGTGGGAAGCTCGAGGGTGAAGTGGGTGCCGTCGTGGCCGGGGCGGCCGCGGTCGATGGGGTTCATGGGGCCCGGCTTCCGGGCTCGCGCAGACGGACGGCCCGGCGCGGGGCGCACGCGGCGCCCCGGCGGCGCGCGGGACGCGCCCCGGGTACCGCGCTGCCCCGGCTCAGAAGGCGGACAGCGCCGCGTCGCGCGAGTCGGCGATGTTGAACAGCGTGTCGAGCTTGGTGAGCTCGAAGAGGGTGCGCAGGTCCTCGTTCAGGTTGGCCAGGCGGAGCTCACCGCCCTGCTCGCGGATCTTCTTCGACAGGCTCACCAGCACGCCCAGCCCCGACGAGTCGATGTACCCGGTGTTGGTGAAGTCGATCAGGAACTTCCGCTCGCCGCCCTCGAGCTCCTCCAGCACCTTCTGCTTCAGCTCCTGGCGGTTGCCCACGATGAGCTGCCCGTCCACGTCCACCACCGTCACACCGTTCTGCTTGCTGGTTCGGAAGCTCATGGCTCCTCTGGTCCGTTCACGAGGTTGAAGTCCGCACCGCCGGTCCGGCCGCGCAGGGGCAACAAGCGCGCCATCTGGCGCCCATGCCCGCGCGTCGATTGCGAAGCTATGTGCGGGCGTGCGCCAGCGCAAACATGCCGTGGGGAAGTGCCTTGTCTCCGCGGCTCCGCGGCTCTGCGTGAGACCGATCCGTTTGTGCTTACTCGGCCATGAGCGAGGTGAGGCAGGCGGTGTTGACGATGTCGTCCACGGTGGCGCCGCGGGAGAGGTCGTTGCAGGGGCGCGCGAGGCCCTGCAGCAGCGGCCCGATCGCCTCCGCGTGGGCGAGGCGCTGCACCAGCTTGTAGGCGATGTTCCCCGCGTCGAGGTCCGGAAAGACGAGGACGTTCGCCCGCCCCGCGACCGGGGAGCCGGGGGCCTTCGACCCCCCGATATCGGCGATGAGCGCGGCATCCACCTGCAGCTCGCCGTCGGCGGCGACGTGCGGCGCGGCCTCGCGGAAGCGCGCGAGCGCCTGCCTCACCTTGTCGATGGACGGGCCCTGCGCGCTTCCCGCCGTCGAGTAGCTGAGGAATGCGACGCGCGGCTCGTCGCCGACGATCCGCCCGCGCGCGGCGGCGGCGGCGAGGGCGATGTCGGCGAGCTGCTCGGCGGTGGGATCGGGGATCACCGCGCCGTCGGTGAAGGTCAGGACCTCGGCATCTTCCGACCTGAACGGCGGCACGACCATGTAGAAGGAGGAGGATACGGTGCGGATCCCCGGCGCCGCGCCGACGCCGTAGATGGCCGCGCGGATCACGTCGCCCGTGGTGTTCGCCGCGCCGGCGACGGAGCCGTCCGCGTAGCCGGCGCCCACCATCAGCGCCCCGAAGACGAGCGGATCGGCGGACTGGCGCAGCGCGTCCTCCTCGCTGCACCCCTTCGCCCGGCGGCGCTGCCAGTAGCGGTCGGCCAGCTCGGCGCGGCGCGGGTCCGTCGCCGGGTTCACCACTTCGACGGAGGACGCGCCGAGCGCGTCCAGGTCGGCGCGCGTGAGGTCGCCGCCGATCACCGTCGGCACGGCGAGGCCGTCCGCGGCGACGCGGGCGACCGCCTGCAGCGTGCGCGCGTCGTGGCCCTCGGGGAAGACGAGGCGGCGCGGGCGCTCCCTCGCGCGCCGGCGGATGCTCTCGAGGAAATCCACCGTCGACCGTCCGTTCGGCTCGCCGCTCAGGCGCTCGTGGCGCGCGTCCGGGCGCCGCCGACCTTCTCCAGCACGCGGTGCAGCACCGCGGGGGAGAGGAAGGGCGCCACGTGCCCGCCCAGCGAGGCGATCTGCCGCACCAGCGTGGCGGAGACGAAGGCGTGCGCGGGGTCGGGCGCCATGAACACCGTCTCCAGCTCGGCGAGCAGGGAGCGGTTCATCATCGCCATCTGCTGCTCGTACTCGAAGTCCTTCACCGAGCGCACGCCGCGGATCACCAGCTTCGCCCCGCGCTTGCGCGCGAAGTCCACCAGCAGCCCGGTGAACTCCGCCGCCTCCACGCGGGACTCGCCGGCGAACGCCTCGCGGATCAGGGCCACGCGCTCGTCGATGGTGAACATCCCCTGCCGCGGCTGCTGCGGGGCGTGCGCGACCGCCACGATCACGCGCTCCGAGAACGCCAGCGCGCGGCGGACGATGTCTTCGTGCCCCCGGGTGACGGGGTCGAAGGAGCCGGGGCAGATGGCGATGGGCTGTTTCATTCTCCAGCGGTGATGAAGGTTAGGTACGTGTCGCCGTAGCGCTTCGTGCGCGCGCCGGCGAGCTCGGGGAGCACGTCGTCCTTCCCGTGCTCGATGCACAACAGTCCGGCGAACGGGGTGGCGGCGAACGCCTCCGCCAGCTCGCGCGCGAGCCCCTTCGCGTACGGCGGGTCGGCGAAGGCGACGTCGAACGATCCCTCGCCCAGCCCGCGGGCGTACTTCACCGCGTCGCCCTTCACCACGCGCACCGCATCCACCGCGCCGAGGGCATCGACGTTGGCGCGCAGGATGGCGAGGGCCTGCGCGTCCTGCTCCACAAAGGTGGCGGCGGCGGCGCCGCGGGAGAGCGCCTCCAGCCCCAGCGCCCCGGAGCCGGCGAAGAGGTCGAGCACGCGCGCGCCGGGGAGCGCCGGGGCCACCGTGCTCATCCACGCCTCGCGCACCCGGTCGGTGGTCGGCCGCGTCCCGCGCCCCGGCGGCGCCTGGATGCGCCGCCCGCCCCACTCGCCCGCCACGATCCGCATCGGGACAAACTAAGCTGCGGGCCTTCAACCCGCTAACCGATCGGTCTCACGCAGAGCCGCG
>DASYJZ010000324.1:0-15168 GCA_035995965.1 Longimicrobium sp.
CGGGAGGGAGCCGCCGAAGGCGAGCTCGGTGACTGGGGCGAAGTCGTAACAAGGTAGCCGTAGGGGAACCTGCGGCTGGATCACCTCCTTTCTGGAGCCGCGAGTAAGCCCGGCAACGGGCAGAAAGCGCTCACGAGTCGACCCATACGGACGTCCATCCCTGATTTTCGCGGGCCTGTAGCTCAGTTGGTTAGAGCGCACGCCTGATAAGCGTGAGGTCGGCCGTTCGAATCGGCCCAGGCCCATCCCGCACACGAAGCCCCGGCGCCGTTCCCTGGCACCGGGGCTTCGCTCGTGTCTCCAGCTTTCCCGATGCGATCGCGGATCAGCCGCCGGTGCGCATGAACACCAGGATCAGGCCGCCCGCCTGGGCCTCGTAGGCGCCGTTCTGGGCGATGCCCATCGGGTACACCTCCACGCGGTGCACGTCGGCCACGTTCAGCGTCTCCAGCACGCAGGTGTTGGTGGCGCGGGCGCCGTCCACGTACACGCCGGGGTTGGTGGGGCGCGCCACCGTGGTGCGGCCGCGCAGCACGATCTGCGGGCACTCGCCGCCGCGCAGCACGCCCATCGACGACATCCGCGCCGCGAGGGCGGAGAGGAGCGTGCCGTCGGACGAGGGCTGGAGCTGGTCCTCTTCGAAGATGTAGGCCGACGTGCCCCGGCCGCGCGGGCCGTGTTCCCGGGCAACCCGCAGCTGGGGGTCCCAGCACCCGGCAAGCGCCGCCACGGCGGCCACCGCCACGAGCGGGACCAGGAACTTCCGTGCTGTGCTCATCGCTGCCTCCGGGAGGGAGTGTGGCGGGCCTTCCGCACCGCGATTCGCCGCATGGTCCGCGCCGTTTTCGCGTCTGCCGATAACGCACCAGCCGATCCGCTTCTGACCTGCCGCAGTAGTGTCCGACCGGCGACCTGAAATCTGCGGACGCGGCGGTGCGGAGGACAAGACTTTCGTGCGGCCTGCCAGGCGGACGGGTGGGAGTCCCCCGTCCCTTGCGCCCGCGGGAGGCGACGCAGCAAGTTTGCGCGTTGCTCCCACCGAAGCGGACCTCCCGGCACCCCCCGATGCCCCGCATCCCCGAAAAGCTGCGGCAGGACCGCCGCGAGGCCATCGTGCAGGCGGCGGTCGACTCCCTCGCCCTGCACGGCTACCAGGGCACGTCGATGCGCACCATCGCCGAGGCGGTGGGGCTCACCAAGGGCGGCCTCTACCCGTACTTCCCCAACAAGGACGCCATCCTGCTGGCGGTGTCGGACCGCTACCTGGAGCACGTGGTCGCGCGGCTGCAGCCCCGCGAGGGCGTGGAGCCGGCGCGGCAGCTCGCGGAGTACCTGGACGACTTCGAGGCCGCCTTCCACGATGCGCGCACCGTGTCGGCGCGGCGGGGGGTGCTGGACCTCTGGCTCGCCGCCGGTGACAGCCCCGCGGTGCGCCGCAGCATCGAGAAGCGGTTCGCGGCGGTGGGCGAGGGGCTGGCGGCGATCGTCCGCCGTGCGCAGGACGAGGGGACGTTCCGGCGCGACGTCGATCCGGAGCTGGTGGCGGGGCTGGTGCTCGCGGCGCGGGACGGGATGCTCTTCCAGAAGGTGAAACTGAGAGCGCCCGTTCCCGTGCGCGAGTTGACGGAGCTGCTGAAGCGGCTGCTGCTGGACGCGCTCGCGGTGCCGCCGGACCGGGCGGCCGCGCCTGCGTCGGCGCCGCGGCGTGCTGCCCGGCCGGCGCACGCGACGGCGACGCCCGGGCTCACCTCATCGGATGGCGCCATGGGGGATCAGCGGACGAAGGCCTCGCGGACGCCGCCATCGACGGGGAGCATGGCGCCGGTGGTGCGGGAGGAACGGTCCGAGGCGAGGTAGAGGACGGCTTCGGCGACATCTTCGGCGCGGACCTCGACGCCGAGCAGGGTGCGGCCGCGATAGACCTCTTCCAGCCGCTCGGGGGCGACGCCGTAGGCGCGGGCGCGCTCCTCGCGGATCCCCGACCACAGGCTGCTCCCTCCGAAGATGGCATCGGGGTTGACCATGTTCACCCGCACGCCGAGCGGGCCGCCCTCGATGGCGGCGACGCGCGCGAGCTGCGCCTCGGCTGCCTTGGACGCACTGTAGGCGGCGAAGTCCTTCCCCGGCGCGGTGACGTTCTTGGTGGCGACGAACACCATCGCCCCGCCCGCTCCCTGGCGCCGGAAGTGCCGCAGCGCCGCGCGGGTAACGAGGAAGTGGCCGGTGGCGTTCACCGCGAGGCTCCGCTCCCAGTCCTCCAGCTCCAGCTCCTCGATCGGCGCGCAGTGCGCGATCCCGGCGTTGGAGACGACCACGTCCACGCCGCCGAACTCCAGCGCGGCCCGCTCGAACGCGGCCGCGACGTCGCCATCGCGCGTCACGTCGAGCGCGCAGGCCACGGCCGTGCCGGCGCCCTCGCGTCGGGCGACCTCGTCCGCGACCGCGCGGGCGCCGGCTTCGTCGCGGTCCGTCACCACCACGTGCGCGCCGGCGGCGGCGAGGCGGTGGGCGATGGCCCGGCCCAGCCCGCCCGCGGCGCCCGTCACCAGCGCGACGCGTCGCGCGAGCTCCCGCTCGGGCGGGGCGAGGGTGAGCTTGAAGAGCTCCAGCGGCCAGTACTCGGCGCGGAACTGCTCCGCCTCGGCCAGCGAACGGTAGCCGCCAAGGGTTTCGGCGCCCGCCATGATGCCGATGGTGTGCAGGTAGATGTCGCTCGCCAGCCCCGCCGCCTTCGCGTCCTTCCCCGCGGTGAACATCCCGATCCCCGGCACCAGCACGATGCGCGGCGACGGGTCGAGCACCGGCTCGTCGGTGCGCCAGCGCGCGGCGTACGCCTCGTACTCCACCCGGTAGCGCTCCAGCCCCGCGGCGAACGCGCGCGCGGCCGCGTCCACGTCGCAGGGATCGGCTACGTCGACCCAGAGCGGGTGGACCCTGGTCGTCAGGATGTGGTCCGGCGTGGCCGCGCCCGCAGCGGAGGCCTGCCGCGCCCGCGGCGAGCCGACGAACGCGAGAAGCTCTGGCGAGTCGTCGTAGCGGAGGATGACCCGCCGGTCGGCGGAGAGCGCGCCGCGGATCACGGGCGCCAGCTGGCCGGCGAGGCCGTGGCGCACCCGCGGCGGGAGGACGAAGCGGTGCTCGGCGGCGAAGACGCTCAGCGGCTCGCGCGTGGCCAGGTACGCGCGGGCGCGCTCGACCAGCTCCAGGTGTCGCCGGTAGGCTTCATCGGGGGTGGCGCCCCAGGTCACCAGCCCGTGGTTCAGCAGCACCAGCCCCGGCGCGTCCGGGTTGCCGCGGACGGCCTCGCCCACTTCGCGCGAGAGGAGGAAGCCGGGGCGGCGATAGGGGATGCGGAGCACGTCCGGGCCCAGCGCGGCGTCGAGCACCGCGTGCGGGTCGGGGGTGTTGATGAGGGAGAGGACGGCGTCGGCGTGGGAGTGGAAGACGGCGGCGGCGGGGATGAACGCGTGCAGCAGCGTCTCGATGGACGGCCGCGGCGCACGGGGATCGGTCAGGGTGCGAGCGAGGTAGTCGACCATCTCCTCGTCGCTCATGTCCTCGCGGGCGAAGAGCAGGAGCACGTCGTCGAGCCGCACGCCGGAGAAGTCGCCGGGCTTCGCGGACGCCAGGTCCGATCCGCTCCCCTTCACCCGCAGCACCGCCTGCGCCCGCCCGGCGACGTCGGGCTCGCTCACCTTCACCGACGTGTTGCCGCCGCCGCGCAGGACGAGCGACGTGTCCGCGCCCAGGCGGCGAGACCACTCGACCAGCTCGTCGAGCGGATCGCCCGGGCCGGCGTAGAGGGCGACCAGCGAAGGGGCGGCGGTTTCGGTGCTCGGCATCAGGGATCGGGATGGGATTCGGGATTGGATTTGGGATGGTCGGTGCGATGACATCATGGAGGCGCCTCGGCTCAGCGCCCTCTCCGGCTCGCTTAGGCTCGCCACCTCTCCCGTACCGGGAGAGGTTGAATTCTCCGGCGCCTGCGCTGCGCCAAACCGGCATCGCCGAGGCTGTCGTCGCACAACCGCGCGCAGGCCCCACCCTCGCCTCGGCCACCCACCCTCTCCCGGTATGGGAGAGGGTTTGCGCTCTCAGGCGCAGGGAGAGGGCGCCGCCGACGCGCGCAACTCGGCGGCGGTGAAGACGCCGGTGTCGGTGACGTAGGCGGTCACGAGGCGCGCCGGAGTGACGTCGAAGGCCGGGTTGCGCGCGGGGGAGCCGGGGGAGGTCACGCGCACGCGGCGGAGCGTGCCTTCGGCGTCCGGGCCTTCCTGGTAGTGCACCTCGTCCGCGCCGCGCTCCTCGATGGTCACGGCGGCGCCGTCGCGCGTGGCGGCGTCGAAGGTGGACGGGGGCGCGGCGACGTAGAAGGGGATACCGAACTCCCGCGCGCACACCGCCCGCCCCAGCGTGCCGATCTTGTTTACCACGTCGCCGTTGGCGGCGATGCGGTCGGCGCCGACGATCACCAGGTCCACCTCGCCGCGGCTCATGAACCACGCGGCGGCGTTGTCGGCGATCACCGCGTGCGAGAGCTCCTCGTTGGCGAGCTCCCAGGCGGTGAGGCGGGCGCCCTGCGCGCGCGGCCGCGTCTCGTCCACCCAGACGTGCGCGGGACGCCCCTGCGCGGCGGCGAGATAGACGGGCGCGAGCGCGGTGCCGTAATCCACCGTCGCCAGCCACCCCGCGTTGCAGTGCGTCAGCACCCGCGCGCCGGCCTGGATGAGCGCCGCCCCGTGCTCGCCCACGCGGCGGCAGCTCTCCACACTCGCGTCGGCGAAGGCCTGCGCCGCCGTGAGCGCGGCGTCCGCGGGCGAGCCTGCGGCGGACTCCGCGGCGACCCAGACGTGCTCCACGCCGGCGAAGAGGTCGCGCGCCGTCGGCCGGGTGGCCTCGATCAGGGCGCGGGCCTCGCGTGCGTACGGCCACGGGTCCGTCTGGCGCGCCTCCGCGAACGCCTGCGCCATCGCGAACGCCGCCGCGGCGCCGATGGCCGGGGCGCCGCGCACGGTCATCTCCCGGATGGCGGTCGCCGTATCCCGGTGCGTGGGTGCGTCGAGCACCCGGAACTCGAACGGCAGCCGGTTCTGGTCGAGGAGGCGCACGACGGCGCCTTCCAGCCGGATGGTGCGGTAGTGGGTGCCGTCGACGCGCATGGGGCGAATGGTGCGGCGATGGAGGGGATTGCGCAACCGCCACTCGGCAACTGCCGTTTCACGCAGAGGCGCAGAGGAACGGAGAGAACTTCAACTGCGTTCTCTCGGTTCCTCTGCGTCTCTGTGTGAAACGTTCCGTAAAGGCTTCGGGCTCACACCGAACACTTTCCGATTCCATCCCCCGAACGTAGTTTGCCGCATGCAGACGCACGGAGACGCCGGCGCATGACGCGCGTGGTCGCGGTGCCCCAGACGCTCGACGACGACGCCGTAGACGGCCTTCTCGCCGAGGCCGCCGACGCGGGCGACGAGAAGCTGCTGTTCGACGCGCGCCACGTGCGCTTCGCCGACCCGTTCGGGATGCTGGGGCTGCTGGCGCTCGGCACCTACCTGCGCGAGACCGGCGGCCGCCCCATGCTGCAGCTCCCACAGGCGCCCGAGGTGCTGCGCTACCTGGGCGGGATGGGCTTCCTCGGCGCCGCGGGTGCGGCGTTCGAGATGGGCGACGCACCCCGCGGCCGCGGCGCGGGCGAGTCAAACGTGCTGCTCCCCATCACCGTGATCGGCTCGCACGACGACGTGCACGGCGTGGTGGACGTGCTGAACGAGGGCCGCGTGTCGTCGCTGCTGGCGGAGCAGCTCGGCTACTCCAAGTCCGACGCCATCGGCTTCAGCATGCTCCTCTCCGAGGTGTCGCAGAACATCATCGAGCACGCCGACGCGCCGGGGTGGGTGGGGATCCAGGTCTACAACTGGCAGCGCCGGCTGGGGCGGAAGGTGGCGGTGATCGCGGTGATGGACCTGGGGATCGGGTTCAAGGGGTCGCTGGAGCGCGAGCACTCCGCCCGCTTCGGCGACCGCTGGGGCGACGCGACGGCGCTGGAGGCCGCGTTCATCCACGGCGTCACCCGCTTCCGCGACCCGGGCCGCGGGCAGGGGCTCAAGCAGATCCGCAAGAAGGTGGGGCGCTGGGGCGGGAAGATCTCCATCCGCAGCGGCACCGCCCGGATCGCCGACGTGCCGGAGTGGGACGACGCGGTGCCGATGGAGAAGGACCTGCCGTACTTCCCCGGCTCGCAGATCCAGATCATCCTCCCCGCGCGGGAGCCGGTGCAGCCGCAGCCGACGAAGTCCGCCGCGCCCGCCGCCCGCGCCAGCATGATGCCGCCGCGGCGGCCGCCCCCGGGATGAGAGCTCCACGCCACCGGCGCACGCCGCCGGGCGCACCTTCGCACCCCAGCACCTTCGCACCCATGAAGACCGTCACCTTCGAGACCAACAAGGGCACCGTCACCGCCGAGCTCTTCCCCGACGAGGCGCCGGGGACGGTGGAGAACTTCGAGAAGCTGGTGAAGAGCGGCTTCTACGACGGCATCGTCTTCCACCGCGTGATCCCCGACTTCGTGGTGCAGGGCGGCGACCCGCTCACCAAGGAGCTGCCCATCGGCGACCGGCGCATCGGCAGCGGCGGCCCGGGGTGGAAGATCAAGTGCGAGACGGCCGGGAACCCGCACCGCCACGAGGCCGGGTCGCTGTCCATGGCCCACGCGGGGAAGGACACCGGCGGGAGCCAGTTCTTCATCGTGCTGAGCGAGGCCAACACGCGCCACCTGAACGGCGTGCACACCGTCTTCGGCAAGGTGAGCGAGGGGATGGACGTCGTGCGGCAGCTCGCCGCGGGCGACAAGATGGAGAAGGTGACCGTCACCGACGCGTGAGCCGCGCGCCCGCCATCCGCCACCTCTTCCGCTTCACGGCCGTGCAGCGACGCTCGGTGACCTCGCTCTTCAGCAACCTGGTGACGCGCCCCACGGGGCGCGCCATCCGCAGCGGCGTGGAGAGCCAGATCGCGGAGATGGACGGCCCCGCCCACGCGGCGTGCCTTTCGATCCTCGACTTCTCGCAGGTGCGCGTGCTGGACTACTCCTGCGCCGACGAGATCGTGGCCAAGCTGCTGCTGCGCTTCAGCGGCGACGAGCGCCCGGCCGAGGCGTTCTTCGTGGTGCTGGGCATGCAGGAGCACCACGAAGAGGCGATCGAGGCGGTGCTGGAGCGCCACAGCCTGCTGCTGGTGGCGCGCGACGACGAGGGACAGGTGAAGCTGCTGGGCGACGCCGGCCCCGCGCACCGCGCCGTCTGGGAGGTGCTCACCCGCCGCGGCCGCGCCCGCGCGCACGAGGTGGCGGGCGACACCGGCCTCTCGGAGGGCGCCGCCCAGGCGACGCTGGCGGCGCTGCTGGACCACCGGGTGGCGACCGCCCACCCGGACGGCACCGTATCCCCCCTATCCGTGCTGCTCGATGACTGAGGACCGCTCCGGCCCGTCCACCCGCGCCGTGCACGCCGGCGAGGGCCCCCGCGGGGTCCGCGACCCCGTGGTGAACCCGATCGTGCTCAGCACCACCTTCTTCAGCCAGCCCGACGGCCAGGGCCCGGTGCTCTACCAGCGCTACGGCAACGCGCCCAACCACGTCTACGTGGAGGAGCGGCTGGCCGCGCTGGAGGGCGCGGAGGACGCGGTGGTGCTGGCCAGCGGGATGGCGGCGATGTCGTGCGCGGTGATCTCCATCGTCCAGGCCGGGGACCACGTGCTGGCGACGGACGCGATCTACGGCGGCACCCGCGCGCTGTTGGAGAAGGAGCTGCCGCGCTTCGGCATCGAGACCACCTTCGTGGACTTCTCCGCGGACGGGTGGCGCGACGGCTTCCGGGCGAACACGAAGCTGGTGATCGGCGAAAGCCCGTCGAACCCGCTGCTGCGGGTGCTCGATCTGCACGGCATCGCCGACGAGGCGCACGTGCGCGGCGCGGTGATGATCGTCGATTCGACCTTTGCGTCGCCCTTGAACTGCCGGCCGCTGGAGCACGGGGCGGACCTGGTGATGCACAGCGCCACCAAGTATCTGGCGGGCCACAGCGATGTCACCGCCGGGGTGATCGCGGGGAGCCGCGAGCGGGTGGGCGCGGTGCGCGACCGGGCGAAGGTGTGGGGCCCGGCGCTGGACCCGCACGCCGCGTGGCTGCTGGAGCGGGGGATGAAGACGCTCGCCCTGCGCATGGAGCGCCACAACCGCAACGGGATGGCGGTCGCCGCGTGGGCCGAGGGGCACCCCGGCGTGGCCCGGGTGCACTACCCCGGCCTGGCGTCGCACCCGGACCACGCCGTCGCCGCGCGGGTGCTGGACGGCTTCGGGGGGATGGTGGGGATCGAGGTCGCCGGCGGGGGCGAGGCGGCCGCGCGGTTCGTCCGCGCGGTGAAGCTGGCGAAGCTCGCGCCGAGCCTCGGCGGCGTGGAGACGCTGATGAGCGAGCCGCGCTACACCTCGCACTCCGGGATGTCTCCGGAGCGGCGCGCCGCCAACGGCATCCGCGACGGCTTCATCCGCGTCTCCCTCGGCATCGAGGACGCGGACGACCTGATCGCGGACTTCGACCAAGCGCTCCGAGCTGCCGCGTCGAGCCCGAACGTCGAGGCGGCCGCGGCGGACTGAACATCCTGACCGTGCACGAGGCCGGGGTACCGTTTCCAGGGGTTATGTTGCGCGGCTTGGCCCGGGTCGGCTTCCGGCGTTACCTTTGAGGGCGTGTTCCCCACCTGAGGCGAGTCGCATGCTGCGTACGATCGAAGCGGTGATCGAGGCTGATGGACAGGTGCGCCTGCTCGAGCCGGTTTCCGTGTCGGGCGCCCGTAGAGCGCTGGTGACGGTGCTCGACGAGCCGGCCGAATTCACCGCGTTCCTGAGTGAGCCGGCGTTGGCGACGGACTGGAACCGCCCCGAAGAGGATGCTGCGTGGCAACACCTGCAAGGGGCGGCGTAGTTCTCGTCCCGTTCCCGTTCTCTGATCTCTCCCAATCCAAGCTGCGCCCGGCCGTCGTACTGGCTGCTGCCGGGCGTGGCGACTACGTGCTGTGCCAGCTCACCAGCAATCCCTACGGCGATCCGCGGGCCGTCGAACTGAATCAGATCGACTTCGCCAGCGGCTCTCTCCAACTCACGAGCTACGCGCGACCTGGAAAGCTGTTCACCGCGAGTGACCAACTGATCCAGCGGCAGGTTGGCGTTCTGACAACGGCCGCTCTCGACCGCATCGTGAACGTCGCGACCCGGCTCCTGCGCGGGCTCAAGTAGGAACGATCTCGGCAGTCGTGGGAGATCTCCCACGACTGCCGATCGCCGTTGCAGCGGTCCGTCCTGTCGGGCCGCGCGCCGCGTGGGAGCCTGTGACCCGAGATCATCCGCCGGGCGGCCTTGGCGGGCGGAGCGGGGGATGGTATGCTGTGCGTCGCCCCGCGGCATTGGTGCCGCGGGGCGACGTTTCGTATCTGCGGGAGAATTTGGAAGATGACGGCTGGCGATTCGCAGCCTTTCGACATCGCGGTGGTGGGGGCGGGGCCGTGCGGGCTGGCGGTGGGGGTGGCGGCGAAGGAGCGCGGGCTCAACTGCGCGATCTTCGACCGGGGGCCGGTCACGTCCTCCGTCTACCGCTATCCCACGTACACGACCTTCTTCAGCGGGCCGGAGAAGCTGGAGATCTCCGACGTGCCGTTCACCACCGCGGGGGACAAGCCGACGCGGCGCGAGGCGCTGCGGTACTATCGCAAGCTGGTGCAGTACTTCGGGCTGACCGTGCACCAGTACGAGAACGTCGCCGCCATCACTCGCGACGGCGACGGCTTCGTGCTCGACACGCGCATCCGAGACGCGGACGACGCGCGCTACCGGGCGCGCAACGTGGTGATCGCCAGCGGCTACTTCGACACGCCGCGGCGGCTGGACACGCCGGGCTCGGAGCTTCCGAAGACGGTCTACTACTACACCGATCCGTATCCTTACTTCGACCAGGACGTGGTGGTGATCGGGGCGGGGAACAGCGCGGTCGACGCGGCGCTCAACTGCTGGCGCGAGGGCGCGCGCGTGACCATGGTGCACCTCTTCGACGGGCTGGACCGCGGCATCAAGCCCTGGGTGCGCCCCGACATCGAGAACCGCATCGCCGAGGGGGCGATCACGGCGCTCTGGCGCCACCGCGTCACCCGCATCCGCCCGCGCGACGTGGAGGTCGAGAGCCTGGTCACCGGCGAGCGCCGCACCCTCCCCAACGACTGGGTGCTGGCGATGACCGGCTACGCGCCGGACACCGCCATCCTGCGCGGCCTGGGCGTGACGGTGGACGAGAAGACCGGGATCCCCACGCATGACCGCTCCACCATGAAGACGGACGCGCCCGGCGTGTACATCGCCGGCGTGGTGGCCGCGGGGCTCGACCCCAACAAGATTTTCATCGAGAACGGGAAGTACCACGGCCCGCTGATCGCCGACTCGGTGCTCGGCCGCGCGCCCGACCCCGACACGGTGGCGAAGGCGAAGTCGCTGGCGTCGGCGACGTGAAGATACGTCGAGGTTTTTGGAATGGACCGGTGTCATCGGCCTCACCAGTGTCATCCTGAGGCGCGGTCTTACCACGCCCAGTTTTCGCGGAAGTGACGGCAGCGCCGTGAGGATCTAACCGCGGACTCGCGTGGCCGCCGCGGAAGCCACGCGGCAACCGCGGTCGCATCCTGCCGTCAACCCAGCGCGTGCTCGGCAGTGGCGACGCTGCCGCGCCCAGGTCTCGCGCGTCCCGGGTTAGATCCCTCGGCCCTGCGGACGGCGGTGCGACTGCGGCCTTTGCTGCGGTCGGGCCTCGGGATGACACTCGTCTCAAAACGGTCTTCTGAGAGTCGGGCGGCGCGGCCGGGCCTCGGGATGACACTCGTCTCGCAACGGTCTTAAGGAGAGTCCGAGGCGCGGGACGGCCTCGGTCGGGTCGCACGTTGCGTCCCCTGGCGCGATCTGTCGCACGGCGGGCTTCCGGATCGCCCTGTCAGTGGGCTAACTTCCCACGTCACGCCGATTCTCGTCCCCACCTCCTGGGCCCCCGCGACTCGATCGACCGATGCGACCGGGAAGACTCGTGGTCACCCGCTCCCTGGTGCTGCTCTCCGTGGTTGCCGTCGGCGCGGCCGCGGCCAGGCTGTCGTCGTCCCCGGTGGCTTCCTCTCCCTTTGCGCCGCGCGCGCGTTCCGCACTGGGGATGCGGGTGCGAGTGGATTCCGCGCGCCGCGACCTGGTGATGGAGGTCGGGCCCGTGGACCTGCCGGCGGATGGGGAGCACCGGCAGCTTCCGGCGTTCCACGCGAGGGTGCCGGTGAGCGGATGGCTGCACGGCTACCGGGTGGAGATCGTGGGTGGTGACGGGCGCCCGCTGCCGCGCGTGATGCTGCACCACGTGAACGTGATCGCGCCGGGGCAGCGCGAGCTGTTCAGCCCGATCATGCTGCGCGTGGCGGCGGCGGGGCAGGAGACCGGCCCGGTGGCGCTGCCGCGCATGCTCGGCTACCGGGTGCAGCGAGGGCAGGAGCTGATCCTCACCTCCATGCTGCACAACCCCACCGGGCACGCCCATCGCGACGTGTGGCTGCGGATGCACTTCCCCTACACGCCGACGGACGTGGTGGTGAAGCCCATGGCGGTGCTCCCCTTCTACATCGACGTGATGCCCCCCGCCTCGCTGCACTCGTACGACCTGGCGCCCGGGCGCTCCCGCCGCACCTGGGCGGCACGGCCGGCGATCGCGGCGCGCATCCTGGCCATCGGCGGGCACGTGCACCGGTACGGGACGGCGCTGCGGATGGAAGACCTCACCACGCACACGGTGATCTGGGAGGGACGGCCGGTGGTGGGCGCCGACGGCGAGGTGGTGGCGATGCCGCACGCCCGGTTCATCTGGACGCTCGGCGTGCGCGTGCATCCCGACCACGTCTACCGGGTGACGGCGGAGTACGACAACACTTCGGGGCAGGCGATCCCCGGCGGCGCGATGGGCGCGCTGGGCGGCATCCTGGTGCCCGACGACCCCGCGCGCTGGCCCGGTGTGGACCCGTACAACCCCGAGCTGAAGCTGGACTGGCACCTGGTGCACACCGGCAACCAGGGCGGCCACATGCACATGCAGATGCATGGCGAGGCGGCCCCCACGGATGCCGTTCGCGCCGCGCCATCCCCGCCCGACCAGCCGCATCCTCCGTGACCGACGCTCCGCCCGCCGACGACATCCTGGCCCGGCTCCACGCCGCGGAGGGGGATGCGCTCGTGTGGCTTCCGGTGAACGGCCGCACCTTCGCGCCGCTCCTGCGCCCGGGCGACCAGATCGGCGTGGAGCGCCGCGCGGCCGACACGCTGCGCCGCGGCGACCTGGCGCTCGTCCGCCGCGCGGGCGCGTGGGCGGTGCGCGTGGTCGTCGCCACCTCGCCGCTCTGGTTGGGGACGTTGCGCGGGCGGGTGGACGACGCGCCCGGCGAGGTGCACGGCCGCGTCGCGGCGATCCGGCGCGGCGGGCGCACGCTCGGCTTCGGCGCGGCGCGGCGGGCGGCCGCCTGGGGGGTGCAGCGCACGGCGTGGGCCGCGCGGCGGGTGCTCGGCCCCGCGGCCCAGCTCGCGATCGCGTCCGCGGCGGGGCGGCGGATCCGAGGGCGGCGCGTGGGGCCGGTGCGCATCCGCCTCGTGCGCCCGGAGGACGCGGACGCGCTGGACGCCTTTGCCGCCGAGAACCTGGCGCGCATCCGCCCCTACATCGTCGCCCAGGCGCGCGGGCGATGGGAGACGACGGGTGCAGCCGTCGCCGCGTTCGACGCGCGCGGCGCGGTGCGCGGGTTCGTGTTCGCGGACGAGTACGCGGCGGAGGGGATCGATCTTCCCGGGCACTGGCTCCGCGCGGTCGCTGTCGACCCGTCCGCGCGGCGGCTGGGGCTCGGGCGCGAGCTGGTGCGCGAGGTGTGCGCGGAGGCGCGTCGCCGCGGGGTGCGCGAGGTGAACGTGGACGTGCTGCAGGCGAACCACGCGTCCATCGCGCTGATGCGCGGCGTGGGCTTCGCCGACGCGCCGCCGGAGCTCGCCGCGGAGGCCAACCGCCTCCTCGCCGCGTCCGGCGAGGGGCCGCGCGTCATCCTCCGCGCCGCGCTCCCGCTCCCCGATCCGCGGTCGCAGCGCCGATCCGGCGTGTAGCTGCCGCTCCGCGCCGAACCGGCACTCCCTGGAGCGTGGCGCTCGGGGCCACCGTCCACCTCGCCGACCACGGGATCGACACCGGCGCCGTGGTCGCGCGCTCTTCCAACGACTGGTGTGGAACGATGCGAGTGAGCTCGCCGCTACCTCGGCACGCAGTCCGCCTGCGCGGACACCAACGGCACGGACGCGCCGTTGCGGCCGTCGTTCGTTTCGCGGCCGCCGTCTGTATGCTGGGATGGAGCGTCGACGCCGCGGCGCAGCAGGTGATCTGGCGCGGCCGGTCGGCAGGCTACGACGTGACCTGGAGCGACCGCGACATTGCCGCCCGCCGCGCGGGCGACGGCGTGCTCGTCTTCTCCGCTCGCCACATCGCGGACGCCGAGTGGCGGCAGATGCAGACCAACCGCGACGAGGCGGTGCCCGTGCGCGAGTACGAGCGCAAGGTCCGCCTGCTCTCCGTCGTCGGATCGATCCTGAGCCTGGAGGAGGCGACGTACTGCGACTGCGGCGGGGCGCACCCGATCTCCTGGACCCGCTTCGTCTCCTACGATGTCGCCCGCGGCACGGTCGCGCACCCGCGCCCGGTCGCGGCGACGGAGGTGGTGCCCGAGGCCGCGCTGCTGCGCGCCCTGACCGCCGACCGGCTGATCCGCCAAGCGATGGACTCGGCGCACGTCCGCTCCTTCGCCTCGCTGCGCGCGCTGACGGAGGCACTGAAGACGCACGAGATCAAGCCGGCGCTGGGCGAGTGCACCTACGGGCTGGGCGAGGAGTTCCCCACCGAGTTCGCGTTTCACCACGTCGAGAACGGTCGCGTCGCGATCCGCTTCAGCCTGGCGCACTACGTGGAGGTCTGCCGGGGGATGATGATCCAGGTCGGCGTCCTGGTCCCACCGCTGCCACGGTGGACCGCGGCGTTCGATGCTGCCAGCGCCCGCCGCGCCGGATACCTGATGAAGGACCTTCCCGCCATCGCGGGCCAGCGCCACACCGTCTTCAACTATCGCCCGGGGCGTCGGTAGAGGTTCGCATCGACTGCTGCGCCACACCTCTGTTCTCCGCGTTGCGTCCACGCAGCGCGGGAGCGACAGTCCGCGCCCGGAGGCGTGGCGCGTCGACTGGCGATAGATCATTCGGCCTGCCAAAGTGTTTAGTGGCAGGAGGTTATGGCATGGCCGGCCTCAGGATGACGTCTCGGGGGTGGGTGCGTGAAGGTAGGTGCGTGCAGGACGCTCAGGCAGGTGCGCGTAGAGAGATGTGTGCAGAGGACGGCTCAAGAACCCGCGGAGGATTGGATGAAGATTTCGATGACCAGTGTGCTGGTGGACGATCAGGCGAAGGCCCTGAAGTTCTACACGGAGATGTTGGGCTTCGTGAAGAAGATGGATGTGCCGGCTGGCGAGTTCCGGTGGCTGACCGTCGTCTCGCCCGAGGGATCGGCCGACGTCGAGCTGCTGCTTGAGCCGAACAACCATCCGGCCGCGAAGGTGTTCCAGAAGGCGATCTACGACGACGGCATCCCCGCGACCGCCTTCGAATCGGCCGACGTGGAGGCGGAGTACGACCGGCTGAAGCGCCTGGGCGTGGTCTTCAGCTCCGAGCCGACGAAGGCGGGACCGACGACCGTCGTCACGTTTGAGGATACCTGCGGGAACCTCATCCAACTCTACCAGACGGTTACAGATTCCTGAGATCGGCGCCGCTCCGAACCCGTGGTGCCTCGTCGGCTACAGATCCTTCGGCCGCCGCCATGTGATGGTGCGGACGCGGTTTACGTGCAGCGGCGGCGCTCAGGATGACATTTCGGGGGCCAATGTTGGTAGGGGTGGGCTGGTGGTGTCCGCGGAGGCGGACTGCGTGCCGTTGTAGCGGCGAGTTTACTCGCATAGTCGCGCATCGTCACAAAAACCCCGGTTGGCACTGGTTGGCACAGGCTTCCAGCGTTCGGCGGTGCTGCCGAT
>DASYJZ010000325.1:0-6199 GCA_035995965.1 Longimicrobium sp.
ATGCACCCGTCTCGAAAACGGGAGCTCCTTCGCGGGGCCGGGGGTTCGAATCCCTCACCTCCCTCTTCACGCTCTACGCGCGCCTGTAGCTCAGCGGACCAGAGCGTCGGTTTCCGATACCGGAGGCCGCAGGTTCGAGCCCTGCCGGGCGCATGCATCCGCGAACAGATCGCGCAGCGACCCCGACTCGTGTGAAATACCGATTTGGTCTCACACGGGGTCAACGGGGTTAACGGTTGAACATCAACACCGTTGACTCCGTTGACCCCGTGTGAGACCAAGCAGTTTCCCTGGATTCGGGATGAGATCTCGTTGGCGCTTACGACGTTGCCGCGCGGATGAACGCCGTGAGCTTGTCTCCGTCGAGACGGCCCTCCGTGCGCACGCCCGAGCACACGTCGAGGCCGAAGGGCCCGACTCGCTCGACAGCCTCGGCGACGTTCTTTGGGCGCAGGCCGCCGGCGAGGTACACGGGGACGTCCACCGCCTCACGGATGCGGCGGCTGAGCTCCCAGTCGTGCACGCGCCCCGTCCCGCCCAGCTCCTTCACGGCGGCGGACGGGTTGCCGGAGTCGAGCAGGATGGCGCTCACGTGCGGCGCCACCTCCCGCGCCTCGTCGACCGACTCGGCGCCGCGCACGTGGATCACCTGCACCAGCGCGATGCCGGGCAGCTCCGCGCGCAGGATGGGATAGACCTCGAACGGAACGGCGTCGACGAGCTGCAGCGTGTCGACGCGCGCGGTGCGCTGCTGGCGGATGATCGCGTCGGCGTCGGTGGCGGAGGTGAGGAGGAAGGTGGCGACGCCGGGAGGCACCCGCGCCGCGATTTCGGCGATCAACTCGTCCCCGATCACCCCCGGCCCGCTCGGCATCGCCGACACCAGCCCGAGCGCCGAAGCCCCGACGCGAATGGCCGTCCACGCCTCCTCGACGGACGAGATGCAGCAGACCTTGATGCGCGGCCGCGTGGTTCGATCCATAGTCGCCTCAATAGCGAGATCCTCATACGCAGAACGGAGTCAGCGGAGGAACGACACGCAGTTCTCCGTTGACTCCGTTGACCCCGTGTGAGTTCACTCCCACTCGATCGTGGCCGGCGGCTTGGACGAGACGTCGTACACCACGCGGTTGATCCCGGTGACCTCGTTGATGATGCGGGTGCTGATGCGCGCCAGCACGTCGTGCGGGAAGGGGTACCAGTCGGCCGTCATCCCGTCGCGGCTGGTGACGGCGCGCAGCGCGCAGACGTTCTCGTACGTCCGCTCATCCCCCATCACCCCCACCGAGCGCACGGGAAGGAGCACCGCGAACGCCTGCCAGATGTCGTCGTACAGCCCGGCGGCGCGGATCTCCTCCAGGTAGATCGCGTCGGCCTGCCGCAGCACCGCCAGCTCGCGCTCGTCCACCGCGCCCAGCACGCGGATCGCCAGGCCGGGGCCGGGGAAGGGGTGGCGCCCCACCATCTCCTCCGGGAGCCCCAGCTCGCGGCCCACCTGCCGCACCTCGTCCTTGAACAGCTCGCGCAGCGGCTCCACCAGCGCGAAGCTCATCTCTTCCTTCAATCCACCCACGTTGTGGTGCGTCTTGATGGTGGCCGAGGGGCCCTTCACCGAGAGCGACTCGATCACGTCTGGGTAGAGCGTGCCCTGCACCAGGAAGCGCGCGTCGGCGCCGATCTTCGCGGCGGCCTCCTCGAACACGTCGATGAAGGCGTGGCCGATGATCTTCCGCTTCGCCTCGGGGTCTTCGACGCCCTTCAGCCGCTCCAGGAAGAGCGCCGAGGCGTCGACCGTCTCGAGCCGCATCCCCATGTGCTGCCGGAAGGTGCGCTCCACGCTCTCGCGCTCGCCCTGCCGCAGCAGCCCGGTGTCCACGAAGATGCAGGTCAGCCGGTCGCCGATGGCGCGGTGCACCAGCGTGGCCGCCACCGACGAGTCTACCCCGCCCGAGAGGCCGCAGACGGCGCGCGCCTCGCCCACCGTCTCGCGGATCCTGCGCAGCTCGCCGTCGATGTAGCTCCCCGCCGTCCAGGTCGGCTGGCAGCCGCAGACGCCGAACACGAAGTTCGAGACGATGTCGGCGCCGCGCGTGGTGTGCGCCACCTCCACGTGGAACTGCACGCCGTAGATGGGCCGGTCGTCCGCCGCGAAGGCGGCCCAGGGAAGGTCTTCGGTACTGGCCAGGCCACGGTAGCCGGGGGGCGGCTGCACCACGTGGTCGCCGTGGCTCATCCACACCTGCGTGCGCTCCCCTCGCTGGAACCCCTCGAAGATCCCGGCGGGCTCGTCCACCGTCACCAGCGCGCGGCCGTACTCGCGGCGTCCGCGCTCCACCACACCGCCCTCCAGGTGGGTGATGAGCTGCATCCCGTAGCACACGCCCAGCACGGGGATGCCCATGCGCAGCAGCCCGGGCTCGGCCGTGGGCACGTCGTCGCCGTAGACCGACGAGGGGCCGCCGGAGAGCACGATCCCCTTCGGCGCCCACTCGCGGATCCATGCGAGCGAGCGGGTGGGCGGCTGGATCTCGCAGTACACGCGCTCCTCGCGGATGCGCCGCGCGATGAGCTGCGTGAACTGCGAGCCGTAGTCGATGATCAGGATGCGGTTGGGATCCACGGTCGCTAGCCATCCGGGAAAAGGAGTCGCGCGGCGTGAAGATACGCCTTCCGCAAAGGTTTCGCGACGGCGTGTTCGGGCAACGGCAATCTCACGCAGAGCCGCGGAGCCGCACAGGAGTGACGGTTGACAAACTCGCCGGACTGGACGTACCATTCAGGCGGAAAAGCTGTGGTGGCGGGATGGATTCGGAAGCCCGGAGAAGCTTCGATGCGTGGAAGCAGGCATGCGCTGCGGCGAGTCACACGGCCCGAGCTGAGGCGGGCGGTGGGCGCGCACCGGCGTATCGTCCGGCGCGCGGACGTTTGGGGCGGAAAAGCCGTGGTGGAAGGGACTCGGGTTCCCGTCTTCATGATCCACGTCCGGCTGCAGTCGGGCTGGTGTAAGAAAGAGATCCGGGAGGCGTATCCCCGGCTCACGGAAGGGGACGTTGACGCCGTGATCCGATACGCGCAGGCCTTCCCGGCGCGGGTGCTCGCGGACCGCAGGGCGTACGAACGCTCTCTGCCGCCCGACGGTGCCCGGTAGCTGGCGGCTGTACCTGGACGAGTGCATCGACGGAAGAGCGACGGCGGCACTGCTTCGGGAGGGGGTAGATGCGGCCAGCAGCCACACACTCTCTCGCGATTCAGCGTCGGACGCGTCGCGGCTCGCCTTCGCGGCCAGCGAAAACCGCACGATCCTGACGCACGATTCCGACTTCATCGCCGCGAGCGCACGACTGCTCGCGGCGGGGAGTCATCACGCGGGTGTCCTGCTCGCCCCCGACAAGCAGGATCTGAGACGGCTGCTGCGGGCCATCCGGTATTCGCGGGAGTGGTGGACACCGGACGAGCTGCGCGACCAGGTGCGGTGGCTTCTGGTTCCGCCGGATGAGGAAGTCGGATAAGCAACTTCCGAAACAGATTGGCCTCACTCGAAGCCGCGGAGGCGCAGGGGTGTTCTCTGCGGCTCCGCGGCTCTGCGTGAGACCGTTTTTCTTTGATTCAGGGTCGCGGCGATGCCGGGTCGGGGCTTAGATTGAATGTCATTGGGCCGCCGCACCGTGGGCGGGGGCCACGGACCACGAAGGAAGGAAGACGATGGCCGAGGAGAAGGATCTCGCGCTCGAGGCCGAGCGCCACATCCCCGCGGGATACGACCCGGAGCTCTATCGCATCCGGCACTCGGCGGCGCACGTGCTCGCCCAGGCGGTCACCGAGCGCTTCCCCGGCGCGAAGGCCGCCATCGGCCCCCCCGTGGAGGACGGCTTCTACTACGACTTCGAGCTCCCCCGCCGCCCCACCGAGGAGGACCAGGCCTGGGTGGAGGAGCGGATGAAGGAGATCGCGAAGGGCCGCCACCCCTTCCAGGTGCGCGAGGTGAGCGCGGACGAGGCGCGCGAGGTCTTCCGCGACCAGCCCTTCAAGCTGGAGCTGATCGACGGCCTCGCCGGGAACGACGGGGGCGAGGGGGAGCGCATCACCCTCTACCAGCACGACACCTTCGTGGACCTCTGCCGCGGCCCGCACGTGCGGCACACCGGCTACATCCAGCCCAACGCCATCAAGCTGATGAGCGTCTCGGGCTCGTACTGGCGCGGCGACGAGAAGCGGGAGAGCCTCTTCCGCTTCTACGGCACCGCCTGGCGCAACAAGACCGAGCTCACGGCCTACCTGGAGCGGCTGGAGGAGGCCAAGCGCCGCGACCACCGCAAGCTGGGACGCGAGCTGGAGCTCTTCACCACGAACGACCTGGTGGGCGCCGGGTTCCCGCTCTGGCTTCCCAAGGGAGCCGTGATCCGGCGCGAGCTGGAGCAGTTCATCCTGCACGAGGAGCGCCTCGGCGGCTACCAGCACGTCTACACGCCCGTGCTCGCCAAGAAGCAGCTCTACGAGATCTCGGGGCACTGGCAGCACTACCAGGAGAACATCTTCCCGCCGATCCAGCTCGACAACGAGGAGCTGGTGCTGCGGCCGATGAACTGCCCGCACCACATCCTCGTCTTCGGGTCCAAGCCGCGCAGCTACCGCGACCTGCCGGTGCGCTTGGCCGAGCTGGGGATGATGCACCGCTACGAGCGCTCGGGCGTGGTCGGCGGCCTCACCCGGGTGCGCGCGATGACGCTGAACGACGCGCACATCTTCTGCACCCCCGAGCAGGTGCAGGAGGAGTTCGCCAAGGTCGTGCGCATGGTGCAGAGCTCGTACGCCACGCTGGGGATCACCGAGTACGGCTTCCGCCTCTCGGCGCACGACCCGGCGAGCGACAAGTACGTCGCCAACGCCGACATGTGGGCCACGGCCGAGGCGCAGCTGCGCAACGCGCTGCAGGAGATGGGGACGCCCTTCACCGAAGCGGCGGGCGAGGCGGCCTTCTACGGACCCAAGGTCGACATCCAGGTGCGCGACGTGCTGGGTCGCGAGGAGACCATCTCCACCATCCAGCTCGACTTCCACCTTCCCGCGCAGTTCGGGATCAGCTACACGGGCGAGGACAACCAGCAGCACACCCCGGTGATGATCCACCGCGGGGTGATCAGCACCATGGAGCGGATGGTCGCGTACCTGATCGAGCTGTACGCGGGCGCCTTCCCGGCCTGGCTCGCGCCGGTTCAGGCGGTAGTGCTCCCGATCGCGGACCGGCACTCGGAGTACGCCGAGTCGGTCGCGCGCCCGCTGTTCCTGGACGACCTGCGGGTGGAGGTGGACGCCAGCTCCAAGCCGCTCAACGCGCGCATCCGCGACGCGCAGCTGCAGAAGATCCCGTACATCCTGGTGGCGGGCGACCGCGAGGTGGAAAACGGCACCGTGGCGGTCCGCCTGCGCACCGGCGAGACGCTTCCCCCCATGCCGGCGGCCGAGTTCCACCAGCTGCTGCGGCGCAAGGTCGACGAGCGGTCGCTCACGCTCGTCGACTGAGCTGAACAGAAGGCTCTCACAGGGGTCACGGAGGTCACCGGGAACAGCGCTTTCCCCTGTGACCCCTGTGACCCCTGTGAGAGATTGCCGTAACCGATTTTCGGCGGCGGGAACGGGGAGGAAATGCCCCGGTGGATGGGGCGTGCGCGTCTCAGTATCCAGTTGTCCCCCAAGGCCTTGCGCAGATGTTTCCGCGGCACCATTCTCGCGGTGCGCGAAAGCGCTCCCGGACCCCGGTCCGCCCCCCGCTCAAGCTCCACCCGCAGGACCCGTCGTGACCGCCACCCGTGGTACCCGCGCGGCGCTCTTCACAGCGCTCGCCCTGTCGTCCGCCGCGTGCATGGGCGCGGCACCGGAGCGCGACTCGAGCGCCTCCCTCGTCCAGCAGCTCACCTCCGCCAGCGAAGCGCAGGCCCAGACGCCCGCGGCGCACGCCGCGCCGGCGCATCCCCGCGACCCCGCGCCGGCGGTGATCCGCGGGATCTACGTGAACGCCTACGCGGCCGGGAACCCCGTCACCCGCGCCAGGCTGGTCGCGCTCACCGACAGCACCGAGATCAACACCTGGGTGGTGGACGTGAAGGACGAAGACGGCGTCCGCTACACCAGCGCGCTCCCGCTGGCGGTCGAGGCCACGCACGTGCGCAGCATTCCCGTCCGCGACCTGCGCGCGCTGGCC
>DASYJZ010000326.1:0-3235 GCA_035995965.1 Longimicrobium sp.
ACCAGCCGATCTCGATCTGTCTGGCTCAACTTCAGCACGTCCTCTCTCCGGCTGCGGGTCTGCACGCACTCTAGCGAACAGACTCCGAAGGAGGACATTTCTACTGTAACCGTCCCCGGACATTTCTACTGCAACGTTACACTGGGACCCCACCCCGGGTTGCTTCAACGCCCAGATCTGGCTATCTTACAGGCTTCTCTGAAGCGACCGAGCACGACAACTAAAGGCAGGGTGCGCCATGAAGGCGGATATCCATCCCAACTACCAGACCGTTACGGTGCACTGCGCCTGCGGGAACACCTGGCAGACCCGCTCGACCAGCAAGGACATCCACGTCGAGATCTGCTCGCAGTGCCACCCGTACTACACCGGCAAGCAGAAGCTGATGGACACGGCCGGACGCATCGAGCGCTTCCGGCAGCGCTACGCCGGCACCGACGCGAAGTGACGAGAGAGCCGGGGCCGCGACCCCGGCTCTTCTTTCACCGCCCATGGAAGACCGTCTCCGCGAGGCCCGGGAGCGCCACGACGACCTGTCCACGCAGCTCGCCGACCCCGGCATCCACTCCGACCCCAAGCGCCTCCGCGACCTGAGCCGCGAGCACTCGCTGCTCTCCCAGGTGGTGGAGGCGGCCGCGCGCCTGGACCGCGCGGCGGGCGACCTGGCGGGCGCCCGCACGCTCCTGGCGGACAGCGAGGGCGACCCGGAGATGGCCGCCATGGCGCGCACCGAGATCGAGCAGCTCTCGGGCGACGTGGAGCGGCTGGAGGCGGAGCTCAAGGGGCTCCTCATCCCCCGCGACCCGCTGGACGACCGCGACGCCGTGGTGGAGATCCGCGCCGGCACCGGCGGCGACGAGGCGGCGCTCTTCGCCGGCGACCTCTTCCGCATGTACCAGCGCTACGCCGACAGCCGCGGCTGGAAGACCGAGCTGGTCTCGCTCTCCGAAGGGGCGGCGGGCGGGTACAAGGAGGCGGTCTTCGTCGTCCGGGGCGCCAACGCGTACGGCGACCTGCGCTGGGAGAGCGGCGTGCACCGGGTGCAGCGCGTTCCCGCCACCGAGGCGCAGGGGCGCATCCACACCTCCGCCGCCACCGTGGCCGTGCTCCCCGAGGCCGAGGAGGTCGACGTGCAGATCAACCCCGGCGACCTCAAGATCGACGTCTACCGCAGCTCCGGCCCCGGCGGTCAGTCGGTGAACACGACCGACAGCGCGGTGCGCATCACCCACCTCCCCACCGGGCTGGTGGTGACCTGCCAGGACGAGAAGAGCCAGCACAAGAACAAGGACAAGGCGATGGGCGTGCTGCGCTCGCGCCTCCTGGACGCCCGCATCGCCGCGCAGGAGGCCGAGCGCGCCCGCGACCGCCGCCTGCAGGTGGGCACCGGCGACCGCTCGGCCAAGATCCGCACCTACAACTACCCGCAGAGCCGCGTGACCGACCACCGCATCGGGTGGACCACGCACGCCCTGCCGCAGATGCTGGACGGCGCCCTGGGCGAGTTGCTCGAAGCGCTGAAGCTGGCCTCGCAGACCGAGCGCGCCGCCTGACGCCGCGCGCACCCGCCCACGCCCCTCTTGACGACGCTGCGCCGCGATGGAGAAGCGCTGGACGGTGATGGAGCTGGTGGGGTGGACGGCGAACTATCTGGGGGAGAAGGGGTTTCACAACCCGCGCCTGAACGCCGAGCTGCTCCTGGCGGGCACCCTCGGGCTCAAGCGGCTGGACCTCTACCTCCAGCACGACCGCCCGCTGCGCCCCGACGAGATGGCGCGGTTCAAGCCCCGGCTGCTCAGGCGTGCGAAGCGCGAGCCGCTGCAGTACATTGACGGCACCGCCGCCTTCCGCGACCTGGTGCTGCGCGTCGACGCGCGGGTGCTGATCCCCCGCCCCGAGACCGAGCAGCTGGTGCAGGCGGTGCTGGACTGGGCCGAGGGGCGCGACGGCCTCTCCGCGCTCGACGTGGGCACCGGCTCCGGCGCCATCGCGCTGGCGCTCGCCACCGAGGGCCCCTTCGCGAACGTGGTCGGCGTGGACATCTCCGCCGGCGCGCTCGAGGTCGCGCGGGCCAACGCGCGCGAGGCGACGCCGGACGCCCCGGTGGACTTCCGCCTGGGGAGCCTGTACGCGGCCGTGGGCGGCGAGCGCTTCGACGTGGTCGTCTCCAACCCGCCCTACGTGGGCGAGGACGAGCGGGCTGGGCTCGACCCCGAGGTGCGCGACTGGGAGCCGGCGGGGGCGCTCTTCGCCGGGGCCGGCGGGCTGGACGTGATCCGGCCGCTGGTCGAGGGCGCCGCCGCGCACCTGGAGCCCGGCGGGCTGCTGGCGATGGAGATCGGCGCGGGGCAGGCCGAGGCCGTGCGCGCGCTGGTCCGCGCCGCAGGCGCATTCGCCGAGCCGCGGGTCATCGCCGACCTGGCCGGGCGCGACCGCATCGTCACCGCCGAGCTGCGGGGCTGAAGCACGGGGGCGCGCCGCCGCGGACGAGCCCCGATCCGTGAGCAGCGCGCAGACGCACGACCGACTTCGACACCAGGACGACAGGACGATAGATGGACCCGATCTGGGAGAAGGCGCGCGAGGTGGGGCGCCTGGTCGCGCAGAGCGACGAGTACAAGGCGCTGAAGCGCGCCAACGAGCGCCTGGCCGACGACCGCGAGGCGGTGGCGGGGATCAACCGCCTCACCGCGCTGCAGGAGGGGATCGGCGCCGCGCTGCAGCGGGGCGAGGAGCCGGCCGAGGCCGAGCGCGAGGAGTACGAGCGCGTGGCCACCGGCGTACAGGCCAGCCCCACGTACCAGGCCTTCGAGGCCGCCCGCTCCAACTTCGACCGCCTGATGATGCGCATCGACGAGGAGATCGCGAAGGGGATCGAGGCCGGCGAGCAGAGCCGGATCATCCTGACCTCGTGACGCAGCGGTGCTGAAGCTGCAGCCGTCCGCCTGGAGGGCGGGGATGTCGAGGGTGCTGCTGCGCCCGCTCGACTTCCTGGTGCGCCGCCGGGTGAACCCCAACTGGGTCACCACCGTCGGGGTGTTCGTGAACCTGGCGGCAGGGCTGGCGTTCTTCCTCTTCCACATCCAGACCGGCGGCGCGCTGGTGCTGGTGGGCGGGCTGCTGGACATCATCGACGGGCAGGTCGCCGTCCGCACCGGGCGGCAGACGGTCTTCGGCTCCTTCTACGACAGCACCACCGACCGCATCGCCGAGATCGTGGTGATGCTGGGGGTGA
>DASYJZ010000327.1:0-11460 GCA_035995965.1 Longimicrobium sp.
ACATGCGAACCTTTGCACAAAAGCAGAAACAATCTCGAAAGCCAGTATCCTCCAGGCTTGCTCGGCCTAACTTGGCGACACTTGGGCCAGATCATTGCGATCATCCTTTTCTGTACTTGGAGCGCATAGTTGGTAATCAACCAGTGCTACGAACGTTGGAGACTCGTGCTGAAAACCGCGATGTCCGCTTGGCCGCTGGGGCATCATCTACCTTTGGGCACGCCTTTAGTCGGATTCCTATACATCAACCTGCAACCGGAGAGGTCCAGCGAAAACTAGCGATTAACAAGCCGGGAGACGCATACGAACAGGAAGCAGATCGTACCGCCGAGCAGGTGATGCAGCGCACTGTGCAGCAAGTGTTGAGTTCTTCTGGCCAGCCACTGGACCGGAGCATCCGCACCTTCATGGAACCACGTTTCGGCCATGATTTCAGCCACGTGCGCGTGCATACGAACGATGCGGCAGCGGCTTCCGCACGGGTCGTCAACGCGCGCGCCTATACCTTTGGTCAACACATTGTCTTCGGCGGCGGCGAGTACCATCCTGACACTGCTGTTGGCTCGCGCCTGCTCTCCCATGAGCTCGCGCATACTCTGCAGCAGCGGTCGATAACCGGTATACCAAATGGCCAGTTCGAGTACACCCGCCCCCGAGACTCGTTTGAACGGCAAGCGGATTGGCTGTCGAACCGAGCCCTGTCGGGTCTGAGTCCTTTGCCGGCGCAGAGTGCCGTTGGTGCACGAATCGCCCGGCAGGAGGTCGAGGTTGACCTCGAAGTACCTCCGCCCCCCGAGCGCGAAGCACTCCGCCAACGCGGCGTCAATCTTCCGCAAATATCGCGTGCGTCAGCGGACCCACGCCGCCACTCCGACTATGTAGACCGAAGAGTCGCGGCGGTCGGCTTCAGCATTTACCTCGGGGGCTACCTGGTCTACTGCGCTGACCTTCCTTTGCCCGTCTTCGTCCCTGAGTCACACGTCGACTTCAGCTTGACGAACGTCGCCGCGGCCGACGTGTCCATCTACCCGGATCGTGGTGCCGCCCTCAATGCTGTCCCGTATGGCCCTCCCGCCCCCGGGCAAGCAGAGCGAATCACAACTTTCTACCGCGGCGGCGGCGGCGCCCTCATTGCACCTACGATCTTCTCGCCGGCGACGACTCCGCGGTTCATTGAGACGGCCTTGCGCGCGCGGCGAGAGTTGGCGGAGCAGGTCCAGCATGAGTTGGTAGTGCTGGCCATTTCGTTGGTAGCCGGTATGGCTTTGCGCGCCATCGTGAACCGCATTGCCCGCATTGGAACTCGGGGTACAGGGCCTCCGCGGGCTGCGGTCTCGCCCGGCACGGGCTCGGCCTTTGGGAGGGAGATGGTGCAGGAGATGCGGGCTGCCGGCTTCCGCGGGAATCCCTTCCGGGAGTTCATGCGGAGGCTTAACGCTCGACCGCAGCGTCTGCCGCCTCAAGAGGCGGCAGAGGCGGTCGAAGTCGCCACACGCGAGTTCTCCGGAGGCACCATGGGAACCATGCCGCCGCTGCAGCAGGGCAACGTGCTTGTGGTTCCATCTCGCGCCCCGATCCCGAACGCACCCGTGATGGGCATTCGGAGCGACGGTACGGTCATCATAGGACGGGCACCGAGGCTCGAAATCGTCAGGAACGCGCAAGGTGTACCAGTCTACCCGCCACAGGCCCGCGTCATTGGCGAGATCGTATGGGAATGAGCGCGAAGCCGAGGCCATTCGAACTGTTCCTCGCGTCGTTTATGACTGAAGCCGAAGCGTCGGCCCTTCTTGCGGAGCGCGCCGGCGTTTCGTCAAAGGCTCTCCCCGCCTTTCGTGCCGAGGAGGATGCGGACGGGTTCTGGGCTCCTCTGTCGCTGTCCTACTTTGAGGAACGCCTGCGGCCCATGGGCTACGACACCACCTTCGCCGTGGCCCTGCCCCTAGAACCAGGCACACGCCGCCACCGCTTCGCTTTGAGCCTGTGGCCGGATTTCGAACTTGGTGTGCTGACTGGTCCCGATAGCGTGCCATTTTATCCCCACTTCGTCAGGCGGCCGGGAGCCGAGGCGTTGCTCCCCGCTGACCTGCGCACCATTCTGCCTTGGAGCGCAACCCTTGAAGAGATCCTCGCTCGGTTCGGCCCACCGCTCAGTGAGAACGCCTGGGACCTTCGACGGTGGGTGGTCTACGGAGTGGGTGTGGAGAAATGGATCATGACGTTTGACTTAGGGCTGCTCCAGAACGTGCATTGGGGAAGATAAAATGGGGCGGAAGGTGTAGTGAAAAACGAGATCCTTCTACTACCAGGCTATCGTGGCGCGGCTCCCCGCAAGCTTAGATCCCGAGGCGTTCCAGCGGTGCACGGCCGCAACCTGCTCCAACCTGCCTTTCCCGGCTTGGTTCTGGTTCGTGGCGGACGGACGGAGGGATGGACCGGGTGATCCCGGATGGCGAAAGCACGGCGCTTCCCCTAGTGTCCCGCGCGCGGACCCCAATCCCGGTCACCAACGATTCCAAGGTCATCCACCATCCCTTCGCGCGTATGAACTTCCGGCGGGCCACACCTGCTCTGCGGGAAGCGATCTAGTGCGTGGTTTCGGAGAGGCCAGTTCGAACCATGAAGGCGATCCCACTGCGACGGGACTCGTCGAAGGGCACTGGCAGGGTCGAGGGGAGGGAAGGCCCAGCCAACTGGACACTCGCCGAGTTGGGAAAGGAACGCGTCTGGTCGGAGTTCATCCAAAACGACAGTACCCTTCACGGAACGACCGAAGCCGATCGATCGCTGTTGACGTCGTCGCCACAGACGGCGAGTTCACATGCGCGATGCCAGCAGCGGCAGGCGTGATGACTGGCCACATTGGTCCGAGAGTTGGTCCGAGATTGGTCCGAGATTGGTCCGAGATTCCGTGCACAGAAGCGTTCGAATAGTCGCGCCGGATACTACTGCGGGGGAAAATTCCCCGCGCAAATGCTACATGCTTTGTGATTTTGTAGATTTGGCGCGGGTTGCCGATAACACACCCGAAAGAGCTTTGGAACCTCTGGTGGAGGTTCGAATCCTCCGGGGGCAATGCCGTAAGCCGTGGGCCGCGCACCCGCCGAAGTCCCTCCCGCGACCGACCGTCAGGCGCTGTCCCTCTCCCGCTCCGGCGATGATCCGCTTTCGTCCGCGTCGTCGGCCTTGATCCTGACCTCTTCGGCCACCTCGGCGGCGCGCAGCTCCGCCTCGTAGAAGAACAGCTCCGAAGAGCCCGCGTCCTCGTACCCGGCCGGTCCGCGCTCGCCCTGTCCCCACGCGGCCTGCGTGCGGATCTCCGCGTCCAGCGGCGCGTGGCCGGCCGACGCCGGGTACACCCCCGAGCCGCCCACCTCGTCGCGCCGTCCCGCCCCGCCTCCCGGCTCTCCGCTCTCGCGCTTCGCCTGCGGGTCTTTGGATTCGTCGTCCGTCCGCATCGCTCCCTCCGTGGTCTGGCGTCTCCTCCTGCCCAGCCATGTTCCCCGATCGTGCGCAGGTCCGTCGGCCGGCGTGAAACGCTGCAAGGCGCGCTCCGGCCGGGCGACAGACGCCGCCGTCCGCTCCCAACGCCGGGAGATCCGCTGTCGACCGGGTTGATCAGGGCGCGAGGTCGCGCACCTTCACGGGCACCCGCTCGCCGAGCGCGGACGCGACCATGCTGCGGTGGCAGTGCGCGGGGTCGGCCTCGAAGCAGAGCAGGCACACGCGCCGGCCGGACCGCACCAGCTCCGCGAGCTGCTCCAACTGGTCCTGCGCCTCTGGCGTCCCCAGGTGCTCCAGGTAGATGGTGCGCAGCTCGTCGTAACGCCCGGCGCGGGCGGCGGCGCGGCCCTCCGCGGGCGTGCCGAGGCCGCGCAGGTGCAGGTACTCCATGCCGATGGTGCCGACGTTCGCGGCCAGCTTCGTCTTCGCGAAGCCCGGCCGCCGCGAGCTGGCGACCGCGCGCACGTCCACGAGCAGCTCCACCTCGGCTTCCTTCAGCGCGTCGAGGAAGCGCGGCACCGTAGTGTTCTCGTAGCCGATGGTCGTGAGCGTCGTCATCTGTTCTCCGGGTCTGCTTTCAGGCTCAATTCGCGTTGACACTCCGTTCCGAATCGCCCACTCCGACGACGTCATCCTGAGTCTTTCACCAGGCTGCGCCTGGCCACGGAGGATGAAAGGGCACAACGCCTTAGATGTCATCCTGAGGCCCGACCACGACCGACTTTCCCTCGCGAATGTCCCGGCAGGCCGAAGGATCTATAGCAGGCCAGTGCGACACATTCGACGATAGCGCGCCGGCGGTTATAGATCCTTCGAGCTGCGACCATTTGCTCGAACGGACGCAGGTGCGTGGTCGCCCTCAGCAACTGTGTTGATCACCTGTGCTGATCAGGGTGCATGCACAAGCGTGACATCAGTCCAGTGCTGGTTCTTTCGCACCATCGCGTCGAGGATGGTGAGCAGCCTCCTCATGCAGGCGACCATCGCGACCTTGAAGAGCTTGCCGCGAGCCTTCAGCTGCTTGAAGTGCGCCCGCAGCACCGGATTCCAGCGGATCGCGCTGAGGGTGGCCATGTACAGTGCCGCACGCAGGCTTGCTCTTCCACCCCAGATGCTTCGCTTCCCCTTTTTCGGGCCGCTGTCGCGAGCGAAGGGCGCGATGCCGACCAGTGCCGCGGCTCGCTTCGCCGTTACGTGCCCGAGCTCGGGCAGCATCGCAATCAGCGACTGCGCCGTGACGTCGCCGATGCCCGGAACGCTCGTCAGCAGGTCTTCCCTCGCCCTCCAGATCGGGCTCGCCTGGATGACCTGGTTGAGCTCTGCCTCGAGCTCCTTCACCTGGCTCTCCATCCACCGTACGTGCCCCAGGATCGACGGCCGCATTGTGCGTGGCGCGACACCCATCCGGTTCTTCTCGGCCGTGAGCATCTCCTTCAACTGCGCGCGCCGCGTGATCAGCGCGTTCAGCTCGCGCACCTCCTTCTCCGGCACGCCTCGCGGCTCCGGCCGGATCCGCTCCCCGAACAGCGCCAGCACTCCCGCATCGACCTTGTCCGTCTTCGCGAGCATGCCCATCGCCTTCGCAAAGTCCCGCACCTGCCGCGGGTTCACCACCGCCACCGGCAGCCCTGCAAGCACCAGCGCGATCGCCAGCTCTCGCTCGTACCCGCCCGTGGCTTCCATCACGATCAGCTTCGGACGAAGCGCCAGCAGCTGCTCACAGATGCTTCTGATTCCTACCTCGTCGTGGCGAACGGTTCGATGCTCACCCCGGTGAAGGGTCGCTACGTCCAGCGTCTTTTTCGAAACGTCGATTCCTACGTACTCGTCTTGCTTCGTCATCTCTGTCTTTCAGCCGGTGGTGACTTATCGCTTCGGCCCGTCCTTGCATTCGGACTCACCTCGTCCTGCCAACTGTCCGGGCTCAAACGACTCCCGAAGGGCGCCCCCGCTGAGAGACGGATTTCGCATCCACAGGATGAACGGGCTACCCTTCAGGAGCCAATCTACTGCTTGGCTGACATACAAGGATGACGTCTCAAGGTTTGGTGGCGGTAAACCGACTTTCTATTCAGGCCGACATCGCCCTGACGCGACACAACACTGCAGTCGGCAGGCCGAAGGATCTATAGCCGACCCTCGGGACCAGGCCTGCCGAAGCGCGACGGTATGCACGTAGTGCGTGATAGCCAGAGGGGAGCCAGTGCATCTTGGCCGACTGACTTGTCGCCTCAGCTATAGATCCTTCGGCCTGCCAGGTGGTTGCGAAGGGGATGCTTCGCCGTGGCCGGCCTCAGGATGACGTCAGCGCGGGGGACATTCAACCAGGGCCCTGGTTTCCGTGGCTACGGGCGGCTGATTCCCGCCCGCAGCAGCGGATAGGGGTTCTGCGGCGTGCCGGCCCAGTAGCGCTTTGGGTCGTCGGTGGTCGAGATCTCGAAATGCAGGTGGTAGTTCCCCGCGCCCGCGTTCCCCGTGTTCCCCACGTAGCCGACCAGGTCGCCCTGACGCAGGGCGCGGCCCTCGGCCAGTCCCGGGCCGTACCGGTCGAGGTGCGCGTAGTAGTAGATGGTGCGGCGGTCGGACGCGAGCTCGTACAGTGCCGTGCCTCCGCGCACGCTCTGGAAGAGCTTGAGCACCACGCCCGACGCCGTCGCGAGCACGGGCGTCCCTCGCTTGGCCATGATGTCGATGGCGTCGTGGCGGCGGCCCTGGCTCCGCGCGGCGTTGTAGGTGTCGACGAGCTGCTCGGGACGAATGCCCTGCACGGGCACCAGCAGCCGCCCCGGCACCTCCGCGGAGGGGCCGCCCGGAGGCGGGCCCACCGTGGGCTGCGGCGGCGCCACCGTCGCCGGTGCGACGGGAGGCGGCGCGGCGGGGGGATTCACGGGCGCCGCCGCCGGACGCAGCTGTGCGACGGCCTGCGGCGCCGTAGCCGGCCTCGCGACGTGCACCGGTCGTCCCGGATTGGGGCCGACGTGGATGGTCACCCCGCCGGGCGGAAGCCAATGCGGCGCGACGTAGAACAGGACGAGAGTCAGCACCGCCACGGTCGCGGCGCCCAGCAGGAACCAGAAGAGCGGGCGGCGATTGGACAAGGAGGAGAGCGGGCGAGGGGGAAGGGTGGATTCGCCCTCGATACAGCAATCGCTACGCCGTCTTACGAAACGGCATCTCACCCCGAGGACGCGAATCTGGTTCTCCGGGTGAGACGATCCGTTCATCCGTTCGGCTTCCCGCCCGTCCGCAGGTATTCGGCGAAGTCGGCGGGGAGGGTGCTCGCGCGGATGGCCTGCATCGCCTGCTCCACGTCGTACTCCACGCGCACGATCTCCACCGCGGACGAGCCGGCGTCGACGTCGAGGAGCACGTAGCCGGCGCGCCAGTCGCCGTCCTTGGGGCGGCCGACGGAGCCGGTGTTCACGAAGCGGATGCCGTCCACCACACGCGTCCACGGCTTGTGCGTGTGCCCGAAGCAGATCACGTCGCCGGGACGGGCGCCGGCGTGCGCCGCCATCTTCAGGCAGAAGGCGTCGTCGCGGTCCTCCGTCCAGTACAGCGTGTTGAGCGTCGGCGTGCCGTGCACCAGCACCACCTTCGGCCCCGGCGCGTGCCCGCCGTTCGGGCGGAGGTCGATGCGGAACGGGAGCGCGCCGAGGAACGTCCGCGCCTCGTTGGTGACGCGTGCGCGCGTCCAGGCGTAGCTCTCGTGCGACTGCGCCTCCTGCCGCGGGTCCTCGTAGCGGCACCCGCAGTGCGGCGCGCCCAGGGCCACGGTGGAGTCGTAGTTCCCGGAGACGCCGAGGATCTCCATCCGGCTGATTCGCTCCACCACGTGGTTGGGCTCCGCTCCATAGCCGACGAGGTCGCCCAGGTGGTAGACCTCGTCGATCCCGCGCCTGGAGCTGTCGTTCAGCACGGCGTCGATGGCCGGAAGGTTGGCGTGGATGTCGGAGATCAGCGCGTAGCGCACGGCGCCTCCAGCCGTAGCGCGAGCACCGCCGCCGTCGATGGGCAGACGCCCGCGAACTGCAGCGAGCCGCGCACCTCGGCGGGCACCTCGTCCCTCGGCACCGGCGCGAAGCCGAGGCGGGGGAAGAACCCGGCGGCCGTGGTCGTCAGCAGGTAGACGGTGTCGAGCCCGCGCGCGGCAGCCCAGCGCAGCCGCTCCTCGGTGAGACGCTGGCCCAGCCCGCGCCCCTGCCACGCCGGATCGACGGCGACCGACCGCAGCAGCCCCGCGCTCCCGTAGACCTCGACGCCGGCCGTGCCGACGATCTCCCCGTCCGCCACGGCGACGGCGTATGCATCGCCGAACTGGTGGTCGAGCCCGTCCGGAGGCAGCGCCGTCCGCTCCAGCAGCCCGGCCACCGCGTCCCGGTCTTCCGCGCGCGCGCCGCGGATCTCGATGTCGCTCATCGTGTTCGTCCTCGTGGTAGGCGGATGCCGCAGCCCGACGGGTTGGAAACCCGCCGCTGGAACGGCACGAAGTCCGCCTTCGCGGACTATGCCGCGGCTTTGGCGCGGCACCCTGCTTCCCCGGCTCCGCCTCAGGCGCAGCAGCCCGGGGCGCAGCACGCCGCGGTACCGGCGGCCGCAACGACGGCGACGGGCTTCCGCGCGCGGACGAAGGCGCTGGCGATGCGGCCGTCAATGGCGGGGGCCATCGCGTCCACGTCGATGCCGGAGCCTTCGAGGAAGGCGCGCGCGTCGTCCACACGGTAGATGCGCGTGGGCTCGATGTCGACCTCCTCGAAGCCGACGTCCTGGAGCAGCCGCGTGAACTCGCCCTCTTCCAGCGCGCCGGCCACGCAGCCCACCCACAGCTCCATGCTGCGCCGCAGCTCCGCCGGCAGCTCGCCGCGCACGATCACGTCGCTCACGGCGAAGCGGCCGCCGGGCTTCAGCACGCGGAAGGTCTCGCCCAGCACCCGCGGCTTGTCGCCCGAGAGGTTGATCACGCAGTTGGAGATGATCACGTCCACCGAGTCGTCCGGCAGGGGGATCTGCTCGATGTGGCCCTTGAGGAACTCGACGTTGTCCACCCCCGCCCTGCGCTGGTTCTCGCGCGCCAGCGCCAGCATCTCGTCGGTCATGTCGAGCCCGTAGACCCTCCCGGTGGGGCCCACGCGGCGCGCGGAGAGGAGCACGTCGATGCCGCCGCCCGAGCCCAGGTCCAGCACCGTCTCGCCCTCGTGCAGCTCGGCCAGCGCGGTCGGGTTGCCGCAGCCGAGCGAGGCCAGGACCGCCTCGGCCGGGAGCCCCGCCGTCTCGCCCGCGGCGTACAGGTCGCGGGTGATGGGGTCGTCGGCGCCGCACGAGGCGGCCGAGGCGCCGCAGCACCCGTTCGCGTCGCCCGCCATCACCCGCAGCGCGGCCTGCCCGTAGCGCTCGCGCACCGTCTCCCGGATCGTGTCGGTCCCGCCCATCGTCCACCTCCCCTGGCTTGCATCAACAGATATTGATGCATCGGATGAAAAAAAGGGAGGGGTGCCGCGTCAGCCGCAGCAGCCCTTCCGCGATGACCACGCCTCGTCGGCCGAGGCCTTGAGCGCGCCGGCCGTCTCCGCCAGCTCCTCGAGCGCGGCGGGGACGAGCGAGTAGAAGACCCAGCGTCCGGCGCGGCGATCGGAGACCAGCCCCGCGGCCTTGAGGGTCTTCAGGTGGAACGAGAGGCGCGACTGGGCCGCGGCCATCGCCCCGGTCAGCTCGCACACGCAGCGCTCGCCGGACGAGAGCAGGCGCACGATCTCCAAGCGCGTCTCGTCGCTGAGCGCGTGGAAGAGGCGGGCGGTGCGGGCCGGGTCGGCGGCGAGCGTCGTGGTCATGGCATCAACATAACAAAATTTGTTGATGCGTCAAGCTCGGAAGAGAAAACTGCCGTTTCACGCAGAGACGCGGAGGAACCGAGAGAACTTCAACCGATCTGTTCTCTCGGTTTCTCCGCGTCTCTGTGTGAAACGGCAGTGTCAGGGCTTGGGGCTGTCGACCTCGTCCGCCTCCTGGCTGCGCCACAGGGCACGAAAGCGCCCGCCGGGCTTTGCGAGGAGGGAAGCCCAGTCGCCCGACTCGATCACCCGCCCGCCCTCCATCACGTGGATCGCGTCCGCGTCGCGCACGCTGGAGAGGCGGTGCGTGATCACCAGGATGGTCGTCCGCCCGTGCAGCGCGGCGATGGCGTCGCGGATGCGGCGCTCGTTCTCGGTGTCGAGCGCGCTGGTGGCCTCGTCCAGGATCAGCAGCGAGGGGCGCCGCAGCAGCGCCCGCGCCAGCGCCAGCCGCTGCCGCTCGCCCCCGGAGAGGCGCACCCCGCGGTCGCCGATCACCGTCGCGATCCCCTCCGGCAGCGCCGCCACGAAGCCGTCCGCCGCCGAGGCCCGCAGCGCCTCCCACAGCTCCTCCTCCGTGGCGCCGGGGCGCGCCCAGCGCAGGTTCTCGCGCACGCTGTCGTGGAAGAGCACCGTGTCCTGCGCCACGTAGCCGATCCCCTCGCGCCACCCGCGCAGCCACGCCTCGTCCAGCTCGCGCCCGTCCACCACCACGCGCCCGGCCGCGGGCCGCACCAGCCCCATCACCAGGTCCGCCAGCGTGGACTTTCCCGACCCCGAGGGGCCCACGATCGCGGTGGTGCGCCGCGCCGGGATGCAGAGCGCCACCCTGTCCACGGCGGCGCGCTCCACGCCGGGATAGGCGAACGAGACGTCCTCGAAGCGCACCTCCTGCGCGAGCGCGTGGGCGGGCGCGCCGGGGGCCAGCCGCTCGCGCTCGGCCTCGAGCGCGGCCAGGCGGGCGGTGACGTTCTCGTACGCCGGGAGGTCGTGCAGCAGCATCTGGTGGATCTGCTGCAGGTTCTGCAGCCGCGGGACCAGGCGGAAGAAGATGAAGGCCAGGAGGAGCGTCACCGTGCCGGGGAGGTGGAGCACGGCCACGGAGACCCAGGTGACCAGGCTCAGCAGCACGACCGACCCCACGGTGAAGAGCGCGCGCGACTCCGTGTACAGCCGCACCGCGCGCATGTACACCGCCGCCGAGTGCTCGGCGGCGGCACCGAAGAGCGCCACGTTGCGCGCCTCGGCGCCGTAGCTCTTCACCACCTTCATGCTCTGCAGGTGCTCGCTCGCCGCCGCCGTCATCTCGGCGTTCGCTCTGCTCAGCCCGGCGCCCGCGGCGCGCACCAGCCGGGAGTAGCCGCGCGTGACCAGCAGCAGCACGGCCCCGCACGCGGCCGCCACCAGCGACGCGATGGCCGAGACGCGCAGCGCCAGCGCCAGGTACGCCAGCACCGTCAGCACGGACGCGGCGATGCCCATCAGGTACGATGCCGCACGCCCGCAGCGGTCGACCTCGGTGGTGAGCGCCTGCAGCAGATCCGACGAGCGGATGCGGGTGAAGTGCAGCCAGCGCGCCCCCGCGATCGCCGCGTAGAGCCGGCGCCGGTAGTGCAGCCCCACCTCCATCTCCACCGCCCACGCCGCCAGCGTCTGGGTGCGCAGCACCAGTGCCTGGAGGCTCATCACCAGGACGAACAGGCCCAGCACCGCGGGGAGGGTGGGCCGCAGACCCACCACGGCGAAGGCGCCTTGCACCACGGTCTCCAGCCGCCCCGCCGCGCCCGGCGGCACGGGGAGGCCCACGATGCCGAGCAGCGGCACCAGCGCCAGCACCCCCGCGGCCTCGGTGAGCGACACCGCGACCCCGAGCGCCACCGCCTCGCCCACCCGCCGCGGCATCATCCGCCAGAGCTCCCGGGCGAACTCGCGCAGCGTTCCCGGCTGCGCGTTCTGCTTCTCTTCCTCCGTCATCGTCCCCCGCGCGGTCCGTGGCGCAGCAGCAGCCGCACCGGCCGCAGCAGGTGGTACAGCGGGAACAGCGCGTCGGGGAGGCGGGCCCAGCGCCAGTCCTCGGGCGACGGCGCGAAGAGCCAGCGCGCCCCCGCGATCGCCGCGTAGAGCCGGC
>DASYJZ010000328.1:0-4290 GCA_035995965.1 Longimicrobium sp.
CCCCGCCGCTGGACAGTTCTGGTCGACCGAGATGCGCCAAGGTCGGTTCAAACGCTCCCGACTCGATCTGTTCTTCTTCCATCTTATGAAATCGCGAACTGCGGAGGATATCAAGCTCGATCATATGTATCAGGCGTTTCGTGATTGGTGGTTCGAGGTAGAGCGCAGGAGCATCAGTCGTGAAATGGCTTCTATCCAACGCGCCGGCAGCACCTTCCGAACATTGGTCCTTCCGAACTCGAATGATCGCTGGGGCACCCTTGCCCTGCGTCTTCAGGCCTTCGACACCTCGACCGCATACCCGCTGTTACTCTGGTTGAGCGAACAAAAAGAGGAGATCGAGGCTGAACACTTCGACGGTATGCTTCTCGACTTGGAGAGCTACATCATGCGGCGCGCAGTGTGCGCGTTAACTCCCAAGAACTATAACCGGATCTTCCTCGGTTTACTTCAGAATCTGAAAAAGACAGAAATCCTATCGCGCGATCTGCTCCAAACGGAAATGCTGCGCCTCGAAGGCGAATCCTCACGCTGGCCTGCAGATGAGGAATTCCGGGCAGCACTGATTTCACGGCCGCTGTATCGCGAACTCGGCTATGCTCGCACCCAAGTTCTTCTTCGCGCATTGAGCGACGCAATGCTCACGGGGAGACATGAGCAGATTCGCGTGGAGGGCCCACTTACAGTCGAACATATTCTCCCGCAACAATGGAAACCTACTGACTGGCCCTATGCTGAGACGGGCGAAGAATCAGATTCTGCCCGATGGATACGTCGCTACAACTCGCTTGAAAGCTTGGGGAACTTGACCCTCCTGACCGCACGTCTCAATGCCGCAGTGTCGAACGGCCCATTCCACTCCAAGCGAGCTAAGATCGCGGAGCAGAGCTTACTTCCGATTAATACCTATTTTCAGAGTTTGTCAGACAATCACCAGTGGGATGAGGCGTCAATCGACAAACGTGCCGGTCGCCTCGCAGATCTTGCGCTGCACGTATGGCCACGCCCTTCCATGAGCGAGTGACAATATGAGCCGCCGCCTAATTAGCCACGCCCTGCCGTTGGTAGCAGGAGGGAGACTGGCAGCGGCAGCACACGCCGGAGATCCTTTGATGTCAGGCGAAGCGCTGCCGGCTCCGTTCGCGCGCCTTCAGCATCTCCTCCTCGCGGTCGCGCGGCGGCGCCGTGGTCTCCAGCGAGGCGATCAGGCGGCGGGCGGCGGCGGTGACTTCATCGACCGCGCGGTTGAAGGCGTCTTCGTTGCGCCGCGACGGGCGCGTCGTGCCGCTCAGCTTGCGGACGAACTGCAGCGCGGAGGCACGGATCTCGTCATCCGTCGCCGGCGGCTCGAAGTTGGCGAGCACCTTGATGTTGCGGCACATCTTCATCCTCTCTGGTGTCAGTCCATCCCGCTGCACCCGCGGCTCGTCCCGCCGTGGTCAGCCGGGCTGCACGTGATGCGTCGTACATCAGGAGCGTGCGGCAGCCCGCAGCGCGCCCTGCGCTCGCCGCCGGCATCGGCGGCGGGCGGCACCGGCGGGACTGGAGGCTCTCATGGCAGGCAAGGCAGACCTCGTGAACAGCATCGTGGACGCCTCGGTCGTCTACGTCCCGGAGCCGGCGGACGCCAGTGAGTGGCAGCAGGCCAGCACCCCGGCCGACGCGGCGCCGGGCGGCAGCCTCTCGCTCGATCCCCTCGGCGGCGGCGCGGGCTGATGGATCCGGCGATGGCGTGGCGGCCGGGCAGGTGTCCGGCCGCTACGCTTTCGCGCCGCCCAAGTCTACGGCGATGGCGCGCCACTTCCCCTGGTTGAACCTCATCCAGCTCAGCACGCAGCGCGTGGCGTGGCCGACCAGGATCGCCACCCAGACGTGGAGCGGCTGCAGCGTCCCCAACTGCTTGATCGCGAAGCAGATCCCCAGCGGCACCACCACCTGCGAGACGATGGAGATGTAGAGCGGCCCCTTCGTGTCGCCCGTCCCCTGCAGCCCGCCGGTGTAGGTCAGCGCGCCGGCGATGAACAGCCCCGAGACGCTCAGCACCCGCAGGAGCTGCGAGCCGATCTCCACCACCACCGGCTCGTCCATCCCGAACACCGCCAGGAGCTGGCCCGGGAAAAAGAAGAAGAAGATCCCGAAGAACGCCGCGGCCGCCACCCCGATGCGCGCCGCGGCGTGCACCGCGCGGGCCGCGCGCTCCGGCTGCCCCGCGCCCAGGTTCTGGCCCGCCACCGCCGCCGCGGCCCCCATCAGCCCCATCGCCGTCCAGGTGACCAGCGAGAAGAGCTGGCCGTACGAGACCGCGAACGCCGCCTGCGACGCGGCGCTCTGCGCCAGCGACCCGATGAAAGCCAGCATCAGCACGCCGCCCACGTTCATCGCGATCCCCTGGATCCCCGTCGGCAGGCCGAAGCGGAAGAGGGAGCGGATGATGGTCCAGTCCGGCCCCCACGGGCCGCCGCGCGGGAACGACACCACCCAGCCGCCCTGCCAGAGCCTGACCAGCGCGTAGCACGCCACCAGCCCGGACGCGATGCACGTCCCCATCGCCGCGCCCATGGTGCCGTAGGCGGGGATCGGCCCCAGCCCGCGGATCAGCACCACGTTCAGCACGATGTTCAGCACCGTCATGCTGATGCCCATCACCATCGGCGTGCGCGCGTCTCCCGCCGAGCGCAGGGCGCCGCCGAGCATGAAGAAGACGAGCATTCCGCTGCTGAACATGAACATCGTGCGCAGGAACGGCAGCGCCTCGTGCTTCACCGCCGGCGCGGCGTTCACCAGGTCGAGCAGGTACGGGGAGAGGAACCAGCCGGTGGGCGCCATCACCAGCAGCGCGATGCCAATGGCGGTGAGGAACGCCTGGTAGACGGTGCGGTCGACCTTCTCCGACTCGCCCGCGCCGGCGAAGCGCGCCACCAGCACGCTCATCCCCGTGAACAGCGAGCTGATGAAGACGATCACGATCAGGAACATCTGCCACGACACGCCGATGGCCGCGTTCCCGGTGAAGCCCACGAGGTGCCCCACCAGGATGTGGTCGATCATCCCCTGCACCCCGCCGATGAGGTTGGTCAGCATGGTGGGCCAGGCGATCTTCCACACCGCCGAGCGCAGCGGCCCCTCCACGATGGAGCGGTCGTAGCGCCGCGCGGCCGGCGCGGGTGCCGCTGGCGCCGCGGGCGCGTGCGGCGCGATGTCGACTTCGGCGGGGACGGTGAGATCGGTCAAGGGACTCGGCCAGGTTGGCGATGAGAAGAGGGCGCTACGGCTCGAGGTCGAGCGACGCCTTGAGGCTCTCCATGTCGAACGGCACGGAGCTGTGCTCGTGCGTCACCCTCCACCGGCCGCCGATCCTGCGGAAGCACGACGTCGCGCGCCACCACATCTCGATCCGGCGTCCATCCGTCGTGGTCGCGTCGACGTGGCTCAGGCTGTGGCAGAAGGCCACGTCGTCGCCCACGGTGAGCTGCAGGTCGCGCAGCTCATACCCGATGGGACCCTCGCGGAACTGGGAGAGCCAAGCCTCCAGCCGCGTTCGGATCGACTCCCGCCCGACGTGCCGCAGCGGGTCGACGAGGTCGAACGACACGACGTCCGGTGCGTAGACGGAGAGCACCGCGGCGACGTCCTTCGCGCGGATGGCGCGGGCCCGGTCCTCGATCAGCGCGCGGAGCCCGGCCTCGCCGGACGCTGCTGCGGTCTCCGTCATCCGCCGCTCCCTCCACGCAGAGTGTGACCCTCATCCGCCCCGAAAGGTTCGCCTGCCGGACGCGGTTCCGCCACCACCCTCACCCCCCGGCCCCCTCTCCCGAACCGCCGGGAGAGCGGGGGACTTTGGCGCGGGCTGAGGCGGCGGCGGCGCGCTCCAGGAGCAGCGCGCGCTCCCGCTCGTTCTGCGTGAGCGCGGCCGCGCGCTCGAGCTCCGCGCGGGCTTCGTCCGGCCGGCCGAGCTTGGCGAGGAAGTCGCCGCGCACGCTGGGGAGCAGGTGATAGCCGCGGAGCGACGGCTCGGCGGCCAGCGCGTCGGCGAGCTCCAGCCCGGCGGCGGGGCCGAACGCCATCCCCACCGCCACCGCGCGGTTCAGCTCGACGACCGGGGATGGCGCGAGCTGCGCCAGCGCGTCGTAGAGCGCCGCGATGCGCGCCCAGTCCGTCTCGTCCGGGGTACGGGCCCGCGCGTGACAGGCAGCGATCGCGGCCTGGAGCGCGTACGGGCCGAGCGCACTGCCCAGCTCCTCGGCGCGCTCGAGCGCCGCGAGCCCCCGGCGGATGAGGAGGTGATCCCAG
>DASYJZ010000329.1:0-3469 GCA_035995965.1 Longimicrobium sp.
CACATTTGCGCAGCAGTTCATCTCGTTCCGACCAGGGAATCGATGAATCGGAGCGCCCCGTCGCGGGAGCCTGAGCGCCTCCGGAGGGCCGCCCTCCCTCTCCGCGGAGGGGCGGGCACGGTTGAATGAAGCGGCATTCTGCGGTAACTTGAACGGATGCCTGAAGAAAGCCTGATCGTACGCGGAGCCCGCGAGCACAACCTCAAGAACGTCGACGTCGAGATCCCCCGCGACCGGCTGACGGTGATCACGGGGCTGTCCGGCAGCGGCAAGAGCTCGCTCGCCTTCGACACCATCTACGCCGAGGGACAGCGGCGCTACGTGGAGAGCCTCTCCGCGTACGCGCGCCAGTTCCTGGGGATGATGGAGAAGCCCGACGTCGACTCCATCGAGGGGCTGTCGCCGGCCATCTCCATCGAGCAGAAGACCGCCGGGCGGAACCCGCGCTCCACCGTGGGCACCGTCACCGAGGTCTACGACTACCTGCGCCTGCTCTGGGCGCGCGTCGGCGTCCCCCACTGCCCCAGCTGCGGCCGCCCGGTGGAGCGCCAGAGCGCCTCGCAGATCGTGGAGCGGCTGATGGCGCTCCCCGAGGGGACGTGGCTGGAGGTGCTCGCCCCCGCCGTCCGCGGCCGCAAGGGCGAGTTCCGCGAGCTCTTCGAGGAGATGCGGAAGAAGGGCTTCACCCGCGCCCGCATCGACGGCGAGGAGTACCGCCTGGAGGAGCCGCCCGCGCTGGCCCGCCGCGCCAACCACGACGTCTCCATCTTCGTGGAGCGCAAGGTGGAGGTCAGCGAGGAGAACCGCTCGCGCATCGCCGACGCGGTGGAGCAGGGGCTCAGGAACGCCGAGGGCGTGGTGGAGGTGATCGCCCACCTGCCGGGCGCCGAGCCCGACCGGCAGATGTTCAGCGAGGCGTACGCCTGCCCGTCGTGCGGGATCAGCATCCCCGAGCTGGAGCCGCGCCAGTTCTCCTTCAACTCGCCCTACGGCGCCTGCCCGGACTGCGGCGGCCTGGGGACGCGCAAGGAGCCCAACCCCGAGCTGGTGCTGGCGGACACCTCGCTGTCGATCCTCGAGGGCGTGGTCCTCCCCTGGGGCGTGCCGCGCGGCCACCTGCGCGGGACGATCCTGGGCGGCCTGGCGGATGCGCTGGGCTTCGACCTGAACACCCCCTGGCGCGACCTTCCCGACGAGGCGCGCCAGGTGCTGCTCTACGGCGCGTCGGCGGCCGGGAAGGTGGTGCCGAAGCTGCGCTGGGGCGGGATCATCAGGGACGTGGGGCAGCGCTACAAGGACTCCACCAGCGAGTCCACGCGGGAGACGCTGGAGGAGTACATGTCCACCCTGCCGTGCAACACCTGCGGCGGCGCGCGGCTGCGCCCCGAGTCGCTGGCGGTGACGGTGGACGGGCGCTCGGTGGGCGAGGTCACGGCGCTGCCGGTGTCGGGCGCGCTCGCCTTCTTCGACGCGGTCGACGCGCTCCCGCAGCTCTCGCGCGAGATCGCCGGGCCGATCCTGAAGGAGGTGCGCGAGCGCCTGTCGTTCCTGGTGAACGTGGGGCTGGAGTACCTCACCCTGGGCCGCTCGGCCGAGACGCTCTCCGGCGGCGAGGCGCAGCGCATCCGCCTGGCCACGCAGATCGGCTCGCGGCTCTGCGGCGTGCTCTACATCCTCGACGAGCCGTCCATCGGCCTGCACCAGCGCGACAACCAGCGGCTGCTGGGCACCCTGCAGCAGCTCCGCGACCTGGGCAACACCGTGCTGGTGGTGGAGCACGACGAGGAGACCATCCGCGCGGCCGACCACGTGGTGGACCTGGGGCCGCGCGCGGGGCGCCACGGCGGCGAGATCGTGGCCGAGGGGACGGTGGACGACATCCTGGCCGCGCCCGCCTCGCTCACCGGCGCCTTCCTCCGCGGCGAGCGGCGCATCGAGATCCCCGAGCGGCGCAAGGAGCCCAGGGAAGGGCACCAGCTGCTGATCCGCGGCGCGCGTGCGCACAACCTGCGCAACCTGGACGTGCGCATCCCGCTGGGGTGCTTCGTGGCGGTCACCGGGGTGTCGGGGTCGGGGAAGAGCACGCTGGTGAACGACATCCTCTGGAACGCGATGGGGCGGCGCTTCTACCGCTCGCGCACCATCCCCGGGCTGCATTCGGGGATCGACGGGATGGAGCGGCTGGACAAGGTGGTGGACATCGACCAGAGCCCCATCGGCCGCACGCCGCGCTCCAACCCGGCCACCTACACGGGGCTGTTCACCATCATCCGCGACCTCTTCGCCGAGCTGCCGGAGAGCAAGATGCGCGGCTACTCGCCGGGGCGCTTCTCCTTCAACGTGAAGGGCGGGCGGTGCGAGGCGTGCCAGGGTGACGGGCTGGTGAAGATCGAGATGCACTTCCTCCCCGACGTCTACGTGCCCTGCGACGTCTGCCGCGGGAAGCGCTACAACCGCGAGACGCTGGAGGTGTTCTACAAGGGCCACTCCATCGCCGACGTGCTGGAGCTCACGGTGGACGACGCGCTGGAGCTGTTCGAGGCCGTCCCGCGGCTCCGCCGCCACCTGCAGACGCTGACGGACGTGGGCCTGGGCTACATCCACCTGGGCCAGAGCGCGACCACGCTGTCGGGCGGCGAGGCGCAGCGGGTGAAGCTGGCCAGCGAGCTGTCGAAGATCGCCACCGGCCAGACCTTCTACATCCTCGACGAGCCGACCACCGGGCTGCACTTCGAGGACGTGCGGATGCTGCTGCACGTCCTCCACAAGCTGGTGGACCGCGGCAACACGGTGCTGGTGATCGAGCACAACCTGGACGTGATCAAGACCGCCGACTGGGTGATCGACCTGGGCCCCGAGGGCGGCCCCGCCGGCGGCCGCATCGTGGCCGAGGGCCCCCCCGAGGTAGTGGCGACGGTCGAGGACTCGTTCACCGGGCAGTACCTGGCGCACATGCTGAACGGCCGCGCCGCCCCCGCCGTCCCGGCCGCGGGTACGAAGCCGCGGCGCGGGCGGAAGGCGCGGCAGGCCTGATCGCGCGGCGCCGTCCCCTCGGGCGATCCGAAACAGAATGGGTCTAACGCAGAGCGTTTCTGCGTGAGGCGCTTTCGCCGAGCGCGTCACTGGTGGTATCTGGGGATTTGTGTTAGCTATGAACGTATCTCCGAAGTGACGTCCGCCGTCGAACGACCGTCCGCAGGGTGTGTCGGGTTCCGTCACCGGTGCTCGCTCCACAGCCTTCTGCGCGCTGCCTTCGCTCCGTGACCACGGCTCCATGAAACGGCTCGTAACCACCGCGCTGCTCCTGACCCTCGCCCTGATGCCCGCCACGGCCGAGGCGCTGAACGGGGCCGTGGCGCCTCCGGCGGCTGGCACGCGCGCGTCGGCGGAGCAGGCGTTCCGGGTGGAGTTCGCGGCGGCGGCGACGCGGTTCTACGACCCGCTCTTCACCGGCTGGGTGCACAACGCG
>DASYJZ010000330.1:0-2692 GCA_035995965.1 Longimicrobium sp.
CGGCAGTTCCACATCCGTGACCTGCGTCCATTCTTGGTGCCTGACTTGCTCAGAAGTCTTTTGAGTGGCAAGATGCTTGCGGACCGCGAGCGATGCTTGTAGGTTTCGGTAGATGTTCGGCTAACCACCTGGCTAGTGGGAGGTGCCTATGCGCCCTGAGTACGCAATCGGATTGGCTATTTTCGCGCTTGAGAAGAAAAAGGGCGGCGCGACGATCGGCCTCCGACGTGATATCGTGAAAGAGGTGCAGCACCTGAAGAATCAGGGCATTGTCGTTGCCGGGGTTCGTATCCGCCCCTCGCTCGAAGGCCCCAGTTCCGAGGAAATCTCGGACTTCGTAGGTCGGTTGGCGATGACGGGTCACCTGCGGCAGGAGAGTCCAATCCGTCTGACCGACGAGGGGCGTGAGCTGATCCGCACACAGATCCAGAAGGGTTTTCAAAACGATTCGGAGCGGGAAGAAATCACGCGTGCACTGAGCCTGCTCGGGCTCTCTCCAGAGGTCATTAGTTCTCATCAAGTGGTCTTGGCAATATAGTCGACCTAGTGGCGTGTAGGGCCCGTTGCCTCATCGACGAGATTGTGGCAGCGTGCGCGCCGCCGCGCCGACCGCGGCGCGCGCGTGATCGTGGCGGGGATCGACATGGACTTCCGCGGCGAGCCCTTCGGCCCCATGCCGCGCCTGCTGGCGATGGCCGAGTCCGTCGACAAGCTGCACGCCATCTGCATGGTCTGCGGCGCGTCGGCCACGCGCAACCAGCGGCTGGTGAACGGCGAGCCCGCGCCGTACGAGAGCCCCGTGGTGCAGGTGGGCGGCCACGAGAGCTACGAGGCGCGCTGCCGCCGCTGCCACCAGGTGCCGTCCGACGCGCGGTACCAGACCGACTTGCTCGACGCGCTCTCCGCCGAGCCGCGCGAGGCGCGCGTCCTCACCTTCGACAGCTTGCGCAAGCGCGCGTAGGCTCGCCCACCCGCCGTCTCCCGCTGCCGCGCAACGCGGGATTCCCTCCTTTCGCCCGGCCGCTTCGCGCCGGGCGGAAGGATTTTGCGCACTCGGTGTACACCAAGCCGTCGCTGGTCTCGCCCACCCGAGCCCGTCCGCCGGAGCCGCCGCCGCACCGCTGCTCCCGAGCACGAGACCCGACCCCCGCCGCACCGTGATCTTCATCGACATCAACACCTTCTTCGCCGAACGGGCGGGAGGGATCCGCACCTACCACGCGGCCAAGCTGGAGTGGTTCGCGCGCCAGCGCCGGCACCACTACCACCTGGTCTGCCCCGGTCCCCGCCACCGCGTGCGGGAGCTCGGCCCCAACGTCACCATCACCGAGGTCTACGGGCCCAGCCTGGGGCGCCGCGACGGCGGCTACCGGCTGATGCTGGACTATCCGCGCGTCTTCTCCCTCCTGCGCGAGCTGGGACCGGACGTGGTGGAGGCCGGCGACCCGTGGCTCACGGGGCTCTTCTGCCTGGCCCTGGCGCGCCCGCTGGCGCCGGTGGTGTCGGCCTTCTACCACGGCGACCCCATCCGCACCTGGGTGGAGCCGTGGGCGGCCGCCCCGGGGCGGCTGGAGGCGCCGCGGCGCCTCGCGGCATCGGCGGCGGCGCGGGCCTTCTACGCCCTGCAGCGGCGGTACCGGGTGACGATGGTCTCCTCGCCCGCGATGGAGCGTCACCTGCGCGGCCGCGGGGTGGACCGGGTCGCGTGCGTCCCCTTCGGCACGGACCCGCGCTTCGCGCGGGCCCGGCGCCCGCACGCCGCGCCCGGCGACGGCGCGCGGCGGCTGCTCTACGCGGGGCGGCTCGGGCGCGAGAAGGGCGCCGACCTGCTCCTCGCCGCGCTCCCGCGGCTGCTCCAGGACCCGCGCGTGAGCGTGACGGTGATGGGACGCGGCGAGCTGGAAGAGGCATTCGCCGCGTTCGCGCACCCGCGCTACCGCTTCGCCGGCTTCGTCGCCGACCGCGGCGAGGTGGCGCGCGTCTTCGGCGAGCACGACGTGATGCTCGCGCCGGGCCCGCACGAGACCTTCGGCCTCTCCGTGCTGGAGGCGCTGGAGGCAGGGCTGGCGGTGGTCGGGCCCGACGCGGGGGGCACCGCCGAGCGGCTGCGCGCCCTGGACGACCCGTTCCTCTTCCGCGCGGGCGACGTGGACGACTTCGTGCGCGCCACCTTCCGCGCCGCCGCGGCCGATCCCGAGGCGGCCGCGCGCCAGGCGGCCCGCGCGGCCGCCGCGTACCCGTCGTGGGACGCGGCCGTCGGCCGCATGGTGGAGGTCTACGAGTCCGTCGCCGAGGCGGCCGAGGCGGAGCGCCAGCCCGAGTCGCTGCTCACGCATGCCTGAGCTGCTGGCCTCGCTGCACGACGTAGCCCCGGTCCACCTGGAGCGGCTGCGGCGGGCCGAGGCGGTGCTCCACGAGCTGGGCGCCACGCGCGTCACCTTCCTGCTGGTCCCCGACTTCCACGGCCGCGGCCGCGCCGACCTGGACGACGAGTTCGTCGCCTGGTGCCGCGCGCCGCGGCCGTTCGCCGTCCGCTGGGCGCTGCACGGCTACACCCACCGCGACGACGCCGCGCGGGGCGCGGGGCGCACGCCGCTGGAACGCTGGAAGGCCCGGCACCTCACCGGCGGAGAGGGCGAGTTCCTGTCGCGCGACGCGGCGGAGCTGGAGCGGCGGCTGGAGCGCGGCCGCG
>DASYJZ010000331.1:0-1746 GCA_035995965.1 Longimicrobium sp.
CGCAGAGGAAAGACGTGTTTTCTCTGCGGCTCCGCGGCTCTGCGTGAGATTATTTCTTTTACGATGCCTGCGGCTCGACCTGCTTTCGGGCTTCCTCCAGCGCGTCCCAGGGGAGCATGGCGCACTTCACCCGGCGCGGCAGCTTCGACACGCCGGCGAGCGCGCGCAGGTCGCCGAGCGCCTTGTCGCGCGCGGCCTCGGGGTCGCCGCGGATCAGGTCGCGGAAGCGGGCGAGCAGGGGCTCGGCCTCGACGAAGCTCTTCCCCGCGATCATCCCGCTCATCATCGACGCCGACGCCTGCGAGATGGCGCACCCCTGGCCCTTGAAGCGGACGTCCTCGATCACCCCGCCCTTCACCCGGAGCTGCAGGACGATGTCGTCGCCGCAGGTGGGGTTGCGCATGGTCACCACCGCGTCGGGCGCGTCCATGTCGCCCCGGTGCGCCGGGTTGCGGTAGTGGCGGAGGATCAGCTCCTGGTAGATCCCGTCGAGCGTAGCGCTCATCGTGCTTTCGTGGTGGCGGACTCCCCGCAGTTCCGTACTCCCTGGCTCGCGCCGGCTCAGCGCCCTCCCCGGCTCGCCTAGGCTCGCCACCCCTCCCGTACCGGGAGGGGTAAAATTCTCCAGCGCCTGCGCCGGCCGCACCGGCATCGTTGCGTCTGCCTCGCAACACCGTTCGCAGGCGGCACCTCCGCCGGGGTTTTCCACCCTCTCCCGGTACGGGAGAGGGTTTGCGCTCTAAGGCGCAGGGAGAGGGCGCCGCGGCCTCGGTCGCGCGCCTACAGCCCGAACATCGTCCGCGCGGTGTGCAGCGCGTCGACCAGCCGGTCCACGTCGTCCATCCCCGTGTAGAGGTAGAACGAGGCGCGCGCGGTGGCGGGGAGGCACATGCGGCGCATCAGCGGCTGGCAGCAGTGGTGCCCGGCGCGCACCGCGACCCCCTCTTGGTCCAGGATGGTGGCGATGTCGTGCGGGTGCACGTCGCCCAGCGTGAAGCTGACCACGCCGGAGCGCTCCGCCACGTCGCGCGGGCCGAGCACGGTGAGGTCGGGCACCTCGGCCAGGCGCTCCAGCGCGTAGGCCATGAGCTGCCGCTCGTGCGCGAGGATGGCGTCGCGTCCCACGGAGGCCAGGTAGTCCGCCGCCGCGCCGAGTCCCACGGCGCCGGCGATGTGCGGCGTCCCCGCCTCGAACTTGAGCGGGAGCGGCGCATACGTCGAGCTCTCCAGCTCCACCCAGTCGATCATGTCGCCGCCGCCCAGGAAGGGCGGCATCGCCTCCAGCAGTGCGCGGCGTCCCCACAGCCCGCCGATCCCCGTCGGCCCGCACATCTTGTGGCCGCTGAACGCGTAGAAGTCGCACCCCAGCGACGGCACATCCACCGGCAGGTGCGGGGCGCTCTGGGCGCCGTCCACCACCATCACCGCGCCGGCGGCGTGGGCGCGCGCCGCGATCTCGCTCACGGGGTTGATCGTGCCCAGCGCGTTGGAGATGTGCGCGAGGGAGACGAGCTTCGTGCGCTCCGTGAGCAGGTCGTCGAGGTTGGAGAGGTCCAGCCGCCCCTGCTCGTCGATGTCCAGGAAGCGCAGCTTCGCCCCGGTGCGCTGCGCCAGGAGCTGCCAGGGGACGAGGTTGGAGTGGTGGTCGAGCACGGAGAGGAGGATCTCGTCGCCCGCGCGCACGTTCTGGTCGCCCCAGGTGCGGGCGACCAGGTTGAGGCCCTCCGTCGTCCCCTTCGTCCACAA
>DASYJZ010000332.1:0-4766 GCA_035995965.1 Longimicrobium sp.
CCGATTACCAACACCCACCCAATTGACCGCCCCGAACAATGCCCACCCTGTTCCGTCGCAATGAATGGGAGCAGACCACAAAACCTCAATCCACCTGCTCCTCCGCCACCTCGCCGCGCTCGACGATGTCGCCTTTGGTGAAGAGGATCGTCTTCATTTCCGTTCGCCAATCGTCCTTGGTGCGCAGGAGGAACTCCAGGTCCATCCCGAAGTGCTTGAACTCCTCCTTCTGCGCGTTGCGCATGATGGCGCGCGCCTGCTTGTCCTTCTCCACCGCGATCCGCTGCTCGTACCAGTCGATCGCCTCGGCCTCCTCGATCAGCGACAGGATCATGCGCGCAAAGGTGCGCACCTCGTCCGGCAGCTCGCCGGGCGGCTCGTGATACTGGTCGAATCCCATCCCATCCTCCCCGCTGGTGGCGTCGTTGCCCTGTTCGAAGCGTGGCAATTCACCGGCCGTGGCAAACGATCTCACGATCTGTTGCTGAGCGTCAGCGCGAGCGGGCCTTCATCGCCCGGAACCGGCGGACGAATCCTCGGCGTCGCGGCGGGAGAAGCTCTCCATCACGTCGGTGTCGTTCACCTCCACGTGGTCGAACACGCGGTCGTCGTCTTCGGTGGTGATCACCAGCCTTCCGTTGCGGTAGTCCACGCTCCGCACGTCGTCGATGGGGATCTCCAGGCTGCGCCGCAGCACCCGTGCGCACGCTGTTCCTCACCACCGAGGCCACGAAGCGCCCGATGAAGCCGCGGCCGTCGCCTTCGTCGTCCTCGTCCATCTCCCCGCCGGTGCGGCCCAGCGCGTGCTCGGTGAGCTGCAGCGCCAGCACGCGCCGCGTCAGCAGCAGCGAGACGACGTCGCCCGTGGTCGTCATCACGAAGCGAGCGTCCGCAGGGTCGCGCCGCGGTCCTGGGCGCGCCGGCGAGTCGTCGTGGTCGTGGATGGCCTGGCGGAAGATGCGCGGCGCCCTTCGGCGACGGGCAAGAGTCCGCCGCGGCCACTCGCCCATGGCGGCTCCGCACGGTAGCTTCCCCGCATCCCGCTCACCCGCTGCCGCGAATGACCAAGACCCGCACCGACGCACCGCCTCCGCGCGCGATCCTGTTCGACCTGGACGGGACGCTGATCGACACCTTCCGGCTGTACGCGGAGTGCCTCCGCCGCACGCTGACACCCTACCTGGGCTACACGCCGACGGACGAGGAGATGATCGCCCGCGGCCCGGGCTCGGAGCGCAGCTTCCTGCTCGGCTGGCTGGGGGTGGAGGCGGGCGAGCGCGCGCACGCCGACTTCGGGCGGCACTACGAGGCGCTCCACGGCGGGCTGCACGAGGGGCTCTACGACGGAGTCCCGGAGATGCTGGCCGCGCTGCGTGCCGCCGGCTACCCGCTCGGGGTGGTCACCGGCAAGGGACGCCACGCCTGGAACGTCACGGACCGGGAGATGGGCCTCGGCGAGTTCGCCGTGGTGGTGACGGACGATGACGTCGCCGCGCCCAAGCCTGACCCGCAGGGGCTGCTCGCCGCCGCACGTGCGCTGGGCCTGCCGCCGGGCGAGATCGTCTACGTCGGCGATTCGGACGGCGACCTGCTGGCGGGGCGGGCGGCGGGGATGCGGACGGCCGCGGTGCTCTGGCCCAAGACCACGCCGGGCGAGGCGGAACGGTTCGTGAAGAAGGTGGAGCCCCTCGATCCCGGCTGGGTGTTCGGCCGGCCGGCGGATGTGACGCGCGCATTTGCAAGGTGGTGCTGAGAGATGGCGGATGGTGACGTGCAGGCCGCGGCGCCCGCCCCGGCGGAGTGGAAGGACTACGAGATGGTGGCGGAGGAGGGTCACACCGCCGTCGGCACGGTGAAGGTGCTGGAGGGGGTGGAGAGCCCGCAGCTCGGCAACCGCCGCGACCTGCTGGTGTACCTGCCGCCTTCGTACGGGCGCGGCGACCGGCGCTACCCGGTGATCTACATGCACGACGGGCAGAACCTGTTCGACCGCGCCACCAGCTTCGGCGAGGAGTGGGAGGTCGACCAGACGCTGGAGGAGGCGAGCGGCGAGGGGCTGGAGCCCATCGTGGTCGGGCTCCCCAACACCGGCGGCCGGCTGGACGAGTACAGCCCCTTCCACGACCCCAGGCACGGCCAAGGCGGCCGCGGCGACGACTACCTGGACTTCATCGTGCAGACGGTGAAGCCGATCGTGGACCGCGACTTCCGCACCCGCCCCGAGCGCGAGTGCACGGGCATCGCCGGCTCGTCGATGGGGGGGCTGATCAGCCTCTACGCCTTCTTCCGCCGGTCCGACGTCTTCGGGTTCGCGGGGGTGATGAGCCCGGCGCTCTGGTTCGGCGGGCGTGGGATCTTCGACTACGTGCGGTCGCGGCCGCACGTACCGGGGCGCATCTACCTGGACATCGGCACCAACGAGGGCGGCGAGGCACTGAGCGACGCGCGGCGGATGAAGGCGCTGCTGGAGGAGAAGGGGTACCGCAGGGGGCGCGACCTGCTCTTCTTCGTGGAGATGGGCGGCCGCCACGACGAGCGCGCTTGGGCGCGGCGGCTGCACCACAGCCTGCGCTTCCTCCTCGGCGCCCCGCCCCGGCCCACGCCGGCGCGGACCTTCTCGCAGCTGTAGCCGCGGCACAGAAACAGCAATCTCACGCAGAGCCGCAGAGACGCAGAGGAGCACCGATGTCCCCTCTGCGTCCCTGCGGGTCTGCGTGAGACATTGTGTTTCGGGTGGGAAAAACCCATCGTATCACACTGCGTTCCACCCATCCGACAATCCCACCCGTGCGAGAGGAAATCAATGAGATCCCGCAGCATGCTCGCCTTCGCCGCACTCGCCGCGCTGGCGGCGGCTCCCCTGGCCGCGCAGGGGAACTTCGGCACCGTCGGGACCACGCCGTTCCAGCTCCGCGGCCAGATCTACTACCTGGACGAGGGCGCGGACCACCTCCCCGACTTCTCGCAGCTCCGCCCCGTCGGCACCATCTCCACCACCACGCTGAACGTACCGGGGCAGAGCTTCGAGCAAGGGTTTCCGGGGGTCACCGACCGCTTCGAGTGGTTCGCGATCGACTACCGCGGCAGCTTCGCGGTCCCCGCCGCCGGGAGCTACCGTTTCCGGCTCACGTCGGACGACGGCTCGAAGCTGATCATCGACGGGCGGCAGGTGATCGACAACGACGGGATCCACGGGCCCTCCGACATGGAAGACTCGGTGCAGCTTGCGGAGGGTGTCCACGCGATCGAGGTCCAGTACTTCCAGGGGCCGCGCGCCGAGGTGGCGCTGGTGCTGGAGATGGCCGTGCCGGGCGGGGAGTACGAGCCGCTGGACTTCGCGCGCTACGGCGCGGCGCGCTTCCGGCAGCAGGGGAAGCGGCTGGAGGCGGAGCTCGGCGGCTCGGTGCTGTTCGACACCAACAGCGCGGAGCTGAAGCCGCAGGCCGTGGTGGCGCTCGAGGAGCTGAAGGGCGCGATGATCGACCCGAACCCGGCCGGCCGCATCACGGTGGAGGGGCACACCGACAACGTGGGCGGCGACGCGGACAACCAGCGGCTCTCCGAGGCGCGGGCCCAGTCGGTGATGCGCTGGCTCACGCAGCACGGCGTCCCCGCGTCGCGGCTGACGGCGCAGGGCTTCGGGAAGACGCGCCCCGCCTACGCGAACGACACGCCGGCCAACCGCGCGAAGAACCGGCGCATCCAGATCATCGTCGAGAACCCCTGAACGGAATCGCTCACGCGGAGACGCGGAGACGCGGAGACGCGGAGACGCGGAGACGCGGAGACGCGGAGAGGCATGCGAGCTTCTCCGCGTCTCTGCGTTAGATTATCTGTTTCGAAGCTCAGGCGAGCGCCGCCGCCGCGTGGAACTGGTTGGCGGCCTCGATGAAGCCCTCGAAGAGGCGGCGCGTCCCGGCATCGCCGTCGATCAGCATCTCCGGGTGCCACTGCACGCCGACCAGGAAGTGGTCCTCGCGCGCCGACTCCAGCGCTTCGACCAGCCCGTCGGGCGCCCAGGCGGTGGCCACCAGCCCCTCGCCCAGCTCGCAGAGCCCCTGGTGGTGCATGGAGTTCACCCGCGCCCCCGGCACGCCGAAGGCCTGGTGCAGCCGCGAACCCTCGGCGATGCGCACCGGGTGCGCCAGGTGGTCGCGCGCGAACCCCGCGCCGGGGAAGTAGTCGTGCTTGATGGCGCCCGCGAACAACTCGCCGCAGTCCTGCACCAGCGTTCCGCCCGCGGCCACGTTCACCACCTGCATCCCCCGGCACACCCCGAGCACCGGCTTGGCGTCCTCCATGGCCCACCGTGCGAACGCCAGCTCCACGGTGTCGCGCGGCGGATCGGTGCGGCCGCAGAGGTCGTGGCGGTCGCAGCCGTAGCTCCGCGGGTCCATGTCCACGCCGCCGGGGAGGAAGATCCCGTCGAGCCGGTCGTAGATGGCCCGCAGCGTCTCGGGGTCGTCGTCCAGCAGCGGCACCATCCAGGGGATCGCACCCACCGAGGTGCACGCGTGGAAGTAGCGCTGGTTCATCAGCCACGAGTCCGGGAGCTCCTCCGGGATGTGGTCGATGGACTTCAGGTTCTGGGTGGGGATCCCGATGACCGGCCGCTGCTGCATCCTGCGAACCTCGTGTGGGATACGAAAAACGGTCCCGCCTGCGCGAGCAAGAACGGGACCGGCAAACAAGATAGCCGGACGGTACCGGGCCGGCAACGGGTGTGTATACGATCCAGCCGCCGCCGGGTTCCCCCACCCTTTCCG
>DASYJZ010000333.1:0-2235 GCA_035995965.1 Longimicrobium sp.
CAGCAGCGCGCGGTCGGAGCGCGGCGCCCAGCCCACGGCGCTCAGCGTCACCCGGCGCTCCTTCGCCTCGGGCTCGATCCAGCGCACCGCGCCGGAGGCCAGGTCGACGACGGCGGCGCGCTGGAAGGCCTGCACGTCGCCCACCTTGCCGCGCGCGTTCATCGGCTCGGTGTAGCCGCTCTCGGTGACGAAGTTGGGGACGATCACCTGCTTCTCGCCCTCCACCCGCTGCCCCACGCCGATCAGCAGGAAGCGCCCGGACGGCGACACCTCGGCCGAGGCGAGGGTGGCGGTCTTGCCCAGGTACACGGGGCGCACCATCCGCCGCAGCGAGTCCACCGCCTGCCCGTGCTCGCGCTCGGCGCGGCGGTCGCGGATCACGTCGAAGAGCTCGCGCTGCTGCTCCTCCAGGAACTTCCGCTGGCCGCGGGCCGAGTCGGGGTGCGGCGCGTCTTCCAGGCGGATGTCGGTGAGCTGCCGCAGCGGGCCGCCGCCGTCCACCGCCACGGCGTAGACGTTGTTGGCGGAGACGAAGTAGACGGTGCGCCCGTCCGGCGAGAGGTGCGGGGTGCGCTCGCCGGCGGGCGTCTGGGTGATGCGGCGCTCGCGGCCGGCGGCGTCGACCACGAAGACGTCGCCGTTGCGCGTCTCCGCGCGGCGCGTGCGGTCGGCGGACCAGCGGCCGTTCTCCGCCGGCGCGCCGTACAGCGCCGCCGAGTCGGGCACCGCCACCGGCGCGCCGCCCGCCGCGGCGACGCGGTAGAGGCGCGTGGTGGTGTCGCGCGCCTCGGGGTCGCGCCAGCGGAACCAGACCCAGCGCGAGTCGGCGGACCAGCGCACCTCGTCGGGCGAGCGCCCCACCAGCAGCGGCCCGCGCATGATGCTGGCGACGCTCAGGTCGAAGGCGGACGCGGTGCGCGGGGCGGCGGGCGCCGGCGCCTGCGCGGAGGCCGCGCCGGCCAGGACGATGGACGCGAGCGCCGCGCCCGCGAATCTCTGGAGGGACATGGGATTTCGATCGGTGTGTGCGACGGATGGAGGCGATCCGCCGAGTATACCGAATCCGGGGCTTCGATACAACGCGGGCGGGACGATCGGGGGACGGCGGGTGCGCGGTCCCGCCAGCCGCCGCGAGCGACGGAGATGCTTGCGCCGCGGCAAGCGTGGGCGGTATTAAGGGAACGCACCAACCTCTTCGCAGGACGGCGCCCGTCGCCGCACCCGACCCCGCTCCGCATCTCCCGATGAACAACAATCCTCCTCCTCCGCCCGGACCGGGTGGCAACGTTCCCCCGCCGCCCCCGCCGGGATCCGGTGGCAACGTTCCCCCGCCGCCCCCGGGATACGGCGCCCCGCCACCTCCGCCGGGATACGGCGGCCCCCCGCCCCCGCCGGGGTACGGTGCCCCTCCACCTCCGCCCGGATACGGGGGACCGCCTCCGCCTCCCGGATACGGCGGGCCGCCGCCGGGCTACGGCGGGCAGATGCCGCCGGGCACGCGGCCGCCGGCGAAGCGCGGCTGGCTGCCGTGGGCGCTGGGCTGCGGCGGGTGCGGAGCGCTGATCGTGATCCTGCTGGTCGTGTTCGGCGCCATCGGCTACTTCGGCAAGAAGAACGGCCGCGCGGCCCGCGGCGCCGGCACCGACACCACGCAGGTGTCCGATGCCGACCAGCGGGGGACCACGCTCTACACCAGCGCCGAGGGGTCGCTGAACGACGAGTTGCGGCCGCACTACGTCCCCTTCTCCTTCCGCTACCCGGACGACTGGGTGGTGACGGAGCGCGGCGACTCGAGTGGCGGGAAGAACTTCGTGAAGGTGGAGAAGGGCGAGAACGGCTTCACCGCCGAGAACTTCGCGGTCGGCTACATGTTCGCCACGCCGGGGCACGAGAGCGACCCGGAGCTCATCAACCAGCTGCTCTCGCAGTTCGAGCAGCAGTTCTCGTCGCAGTTCGCGGGCTTCCAGCGCGTGGGCGACGACCGCATGCAGCTCGGCGGACACGAGGCCACGGGCTTCCGCTTCACCGCCAGGGTGCCGACGGCGGCGCGCGGCGAGGTGCAGGTGTTCGGGCGCGTGCTGGTGGTCCCGGTGGGCGACGGGAAGGGGCTGTCGATCATCATGCTGGGCACGCCGGTGGGCAGCGGGCTGCAGAGCGTGGACGACCTGGGCGTGAAGGGCGGGATCCCGGTGATCCTGCGCACCTTCCGCATCGGCGACTCCGCCGCCGCGACGG
>DASYJZ010000334.1:0-4500 GCA_035995965.1 Longimicrobium sp.
CGTCGCTGATGCGGGCGGGGATGGGATCGGTCACGGAGCTTGCATCGCGGGTGGTTTGTCGCGGCTTGCGCGGCCGGGTATATTCCGGCCGTGCGTAGGGTGCGCGCAACCGCCCTGAACAGGATTGACCGAGATGGCCGACGTAACGTGCGTGCGCTGCGGGGAGACGAAGCCGGGTCTCGCCTTTGCGCCGTTCAACAACGAGTTGGGGAAGCGGCTGCATGCCGAGGTGTGCCAGGACTGCTGGGCGATCTGGCTCCAGCGGCAGACGGCGCTGATCAACCACTACGGCCTGAACCTCCGCGATCCCGACGCTCGCAAGATGCTCGCGGACCAGACCGAGGAGTTCTTCTTCGGCTCCGGCGAGAGCCAGGGCGTCGACACCAGCAAGCAGGGCACCGTCCAGTGGTGAGGTAGGACGGACGATCGCTCGTGAAGACGCCGCCGCCCGGTGTATGCGGGTGGCGGTGCTCGTTTGTGCTGATTCTGGCCCCCACACCGGTGTCATTCTGAGGCCCGACCTCCCGAGACTCACCCCCACGTCGATGCCGGCAGGGCCGAGGAATCTAATCGCGGATGCCACGAGCCCGTAGCGCGGCAGCGACGGAAGGCCAAGGTGCGCACCGTCGTTTCCACCCGGGCAGCCGCAGCCTCCTGCGGCTTCCGCTGCGAGCCTCGTGGCGGCCGCGGTTAGATCCTCACGGCGCTGCCGTCGCTTGCGTGGAGGTGGATACGGCGGGACGCGCCTCAGGATGATACTGGGTGGCGCTGCCTACTTGCGAGCCGCCGCGACCTTCCCTGGCCGCGGCGGCTCCTGTTTTCTTCGCGCCGCTGACTCACAGCGTGCTCCCGACCGCCGTTGGTGCCGCGCAGGCGGACTGTGTGCCGTTGTAGCGGGGACTTCAGTCCCAACGTGCCCTTTCCCCGCCTCACCCCACCGCGACCATCCCCCGCCCCGCCCGCTTCCGCTCGGCCGCGGCGAGCACCGCGTCCGCGAGCGGCGCAGGGTCGAAGCGTACCGGGTCGATCGCCGGGAGGCCCGTCTCGTCCTCCAGCCTGCGGCCGGCGTCGCGCGCTTCGTCGTCCGAGAGATCCCAGGTGTTCAGCGCGATCCCGATCACCTTCGACTCGCGCAGCGGGGCGATGGCGCCCTCGCAGATGCGGATCATCTCGGGGACGGTGGGGAGGCGCATCCAGGTGTAGTGGCGGCGGTGGCTCCAGGGACAGGTGCGGGTCGGCTGGTGGCAGAGGATCATGGCGTCGGGCATGGAGCCGTGCAGCAGGCCCAGCGTGACCCCCGAGTAGCCGGGGTGCACCAGCGAGCCCTGCCCCTCCACCAGCACCACGTCGTTCCCCTCCGCGGCCCGCAGCACCAGCCGCTCCGCCGCGCCGCCGATGAAGTCGGCGACCACGGCGTCCACCGCGATCCCCCATCCCTCGATCAGGATCCCCGTCTGCCCCGTGGCCGCGAACCCCACGCGCGCGCCGCGGCCGGCGAGCGCGTCGCGGAGCTGCAGCGCGGCCGTCATCTTCCCGATGTTGCAGTCCGTGCCGACGGTGTGCACCACCAGCGCGTCCACCAGCCGCGCCTTCCCCGTCGACACCGGGAGCTCCGCCGGCGGCTTGCGCAGGTCGTGGATGCGCACCCCGCGCGCCGCCGCCCGCTCGCGCAGCGCCTCGTCGTCGGAGAGGTGGAAGTGCAGGCCGCTCACCAGGTGCAGGCCGGCGTCGATCGCCGCGTTCAGCATCGGCCGCCAGCTCTCCGGGAGCTGCCCGCCCTGCGGCGCGATCCCGATCAGCAGCGCCGTCGCACCGAGGTCGAGCCCCTCCTGCACGGTCCCCAGCACCGGCGCGTCCCCACCGAAGCCGAGCACCTCGCGCACGGTGCGGCCGGCGTGCGCGGAGTCCACCACCGCCAGCACCCGGTCGGGGAGGTAGCGGATGGCGCTGTTCGCCGTCTTGCTCGTCTGCGGGCCGAACATCCCCTCGGCCAGCACCAGGTACCGATAGTCGGAAAGCGCGCCCGTCTCGTCGTGCATCTCGCCCCGTGAGTCGTGTCGTCGGATGAAGGCGCCTAGCGCGGCGCCGCGCCCGCCGCCTCGAGGATGGCGGGGATGCTGACCAGCGCCGGGTCCACCCGCAGCACCCCCTCGGGGACGCGGATCTCCGTCGGCGCGTCGCGCACGAAGCGCCGGAAGCCCTTCCCCTCCAGCAGGCGGTGCACGTAGATGCGCCGCACGATCACGATGGTGGTCGCCAGCACCGGCACCGCCACCAGCAGCCCGATCAGCCCCAGCAGCTCGCCCATCACCAGCACGCTAGTGATGGAGAGCACGGGGGGCAGGTGCACCCGCCGCTCCATCACCAGCGGGTGGATGATGTTCCCCTCGATCACGTGGATCACCACGCCCAGCAGCACCACCAGCAGCGCCTGTCCCAGCCCGCCGGTGCCCACCACCATCAGCGCCGGGAGCATGGTGGAGAGCAGCGAGCCGAAGAACGGCACCAGCACCGCCGCCCCGGTGAACACGCCGAAGGCCAGCGCGAACGGCACGTTCAGCAGCTCCAGCCCGATCCAGGTGAGGAAGCCCAGCGTCACCATCGCGATCATCTGCCCGCCGATCCAGGCGCGCAGGCTTCGCTTGAGGTCGGCCAGGATGTCGCGCACCAGCTCGCGGTGCACCGGCGGCGCCAGCGCGATGATCCCCTCGCGGTACACCTCGGGGCGCGACGCCAGGTAGATGCCCATCACCAGGATGGCGCTCAGGTCGATGAAGCCCTGCAGGAAGTTGAGGACGGCGGGCACCAGCCCCGTGATGTGGGTCGCGAGCCCGCCGAGCTGGCGCTGCACCTCGTCGGGGTGGATCACCTGCTGCAGCACCGGGTAGCGCTTCACCAGCTCGCGAAGGCTGGCCGTCCACGTGGTGAACTGCGTGGGGAGCAGCGAGAACAGCTCCTGCGTCTGCTTCAGCACCGGCGGCACCACCAGCCGCACCACGGTGGCCGCCAGCAGGATGGTGAGCAGCAGCGCGCAGGCGAGCCCCAGCCCGCGCGGCATGTTGGTGCGCGCCTGCAGGAAGTCGGCGATCCCGCCTAGGTAGAGCGAGAAGAGCGCCGCCACGAACACCATCAGCAGCACGTCCGCCACGCTGTGCACGAACAGCAGCAGCAGGATGGTGAAGACGGTGGCGATCAGCACGCTGTACGGCGACGGCGCTTCCGACGGGTGTCGCGGGGGCATCAGGGCCGGTGCGTGGAGGTGGGCTCAGCCGGGTCGAGCGCTCGCCTGGAAACCTATCGCGCCCCTCAGGCCGGCGGAAGCCGCGGACGCCTGGAGACATCCCGCGATTCGTCTACCGCGTCCAGGGAGAGCGAATCGAGTTCGCAGGCGCAAGAGCACACTACCGTTGACACTCGTCAGGACCGAAGCCCCTCCCCAGCTGTCGCGTGGGGAGGGGCTTCGTTCGTTTCGGCAGGGAGAGTTCCGCGGCCCGCTCAGGCGCGGCGCTCTTCCTCCTCCAGCGCCTCGAACTCCTCGAGCAGCTCGGCCTCGTGGATGCGCGAGCCGCCGGCGGAGAGCGCCGGGGCGGGCGCGGGGCCGGCCTGGCCGTTCGCCTGTGGCGCGGCAGCCGCATCGGACGGCGCGGCCGCGTCGGCGGGGGGCGCGGCGGGCGGCTGGGCCTCGCCGGCGCCGAGCACGCGCGACTCGCTGGGGGGCGGCGGCGGCAGGATGCCGAGCTGCTGCTTCATCTCCAGCAGCCGGTAGTCCAGGTCTTCGCTGCTGTTCCCCGCCTCGAGCTGCTTGAAGTCGCGCTCCAGCTGGTCGCCGTGCAGCTCCTCCGACACCGAGGCCGCGGCCAGCGCCATCCGCTCGTTCTGCTCGATGCGCTCGGCCATGCGGTCGAACGCCTCGAACGCCGACGAGTCCGAGAGCCCCGACATGGTCTCGTGGATGCGCCGCTGGGCCTGCGCGCGCTTCTGCTTGGCGATCAGCAGGTTCTTCTTGCGCTGCGCCTCCTGGATCTTGTCGTTGAGCTGGCGCAGGGCGTCGCGCAGCCGCTCGGTGTCTTCCTGGTGGCGCTGCCAGGTGGAGAAGAGCTCCTGCGCGCGCTGGGCGTGCTCCTGGTGGCGGATCAGGGCCTGCCGGGCCAGGTCGTCGCGGCCCTGGCGCACGGCGAGCATGGCGCGCTGCTCCCAGTCCTGCGCCTGCTTCCCCTCGTCGTCGGCCTGCTTCTTCAGCTTCGCCGCGTCCGCGATGGCCACCGCGACCTCCTGCCTCGCCTTGGCGAGCTGGCCGCGCATGTCCTCGATGACCTGGATCAGCATCTTCTCCGGGTTTTCGGCCCGGGCGATCAGGTCGTTGATATTCGACCTGAGCATGGTGGAGAAACGATCGAAGATTCCCATTGGATCCTTCTCGAGGTTCAGGCCGGGGCGGCGGCGCAGTCGCGGTAGTCCGAGAGCGCGTCGAAGTGCGACGCGAGCGCCATCTGGAACGAG
>DASYJZ010000335.1:0-3172 GCA_035995965.1 Longimicrobium sp.
GACGTGCGGATTTCCCGCATCCGGCTCTCCCGGCAGGTTCACCGGTCGGCTATCGGGGAGTTGCGCGGCTACAGCAGCCTCAGCCCAAAGCGCTGGGTGAGGAAGCCGTAGTAGGTCATTCCTGCCGGTGGCCGGCAGGCCCGCTGGCTCCGACGTTTCAGGTGCTGCGTGAGGCGCGCGACCACAAACGCGTTCATTTCACGCTGGGCGCGGCGCGGATGCCCGAAGCTGAAGTAGTTCTTCCAGCCTCCCAGGCTCTGGTTCACCTGCTCGACCAGCTCCCGGATCGGCACGTAAGACTGCTTGCGACCGACGAGCATCCGCACCTTCTCCCGCGCGTGGGAAAGCGCCTTGTCCGATGGCACCGCCGTGAGATAGCGGTGTTTCCGGCCAAAACGGTCCCAGTCGTAGCGGAAGGTGTAGCCGAGAAAATCCAGCGTACCTCCTTCCGTCGCCACGACCCTGACCACCCGGGTCTTCGTCCGGTTGATCCTCAGCCCAAGCCATCCCTCCACCGTCTGTTCCACCCAGGCCGTGATCGGCCTCCCGACGTACTTCGCCATGATGACGAAGTCGTCGGCGTAGCGGACCAGCCGGGCCTTCGCCCACGTGCCCGGCCCGCTGCTGCGGTGGAATACCACGTCCATCCAGTGAAGGTACAGGTTGGCCAGCAGCGGCGAGATCACCCCGCCCTGCGGCGTCCCCTGCTTGGGCCGGCTCACCTTCGGCCGGCCGTCTTCGCCACGCTCCTCCACAGGCGCGTTCAGCCACATGCGGATCAGGGAGAGGACCGAGCGGTCCACCACCCGCCGCTCGACGCACTTCATCAGCTTGTCGTGCGGGATCGTGTCGAAGTAGGCTTGCAAGTCCGCGTCGTAGACCGCCGTGTACCCTTCCCGCAGGTTGCGGTCGATCTCCCGCAGCGCGTGGTGCGCGCTGCGGGCCGGACGGTAGCCGTGCGAGCAATCCAGGAAGTCGGCCTCGAAGATCGGCTCCAGGATCAGCAGCACCGCGGTCTGCACCACCCGGTCCCGCACCGTCGGGATGCCGAGCGGCCTCCGGCGGCCGTCCGCCTTCGGGATGTACACCCGCTTCACTCGCTGTGGGCGGTACGTCTTGGCCTTCAGCGCTTCGTGCAACTCTGCCACGAGCGCCTCCAGCCCGCCGGGTGAGTCCCCGATCTGCTGGATCGTGACTCCGTCCACCCCCGGTGCGCCGTCGTTTCGGGCCACCAGAGCCCAGGCCGCCCTCAGCACGTCGAGCCGGTAGATCCGGTCGTACAGCGCGTAAAACCGGAACTCCGGCTCCCCCTTCGCCTTCAGGTAGAGCTTCTGTCTCAGCGTGAAGAGTTTCTCGGGCAGCCCCTTCCGGTTGGCCGCGAAGGCCGCCGGCAGCTCCACCCCTTCTCCCGTAGTCGCGTCTTTCTCTCGCAAGCGGCTCTCCACGTGTCTGACTCCGCATCCTGCCGGCGGGGGCCCTTCGCTCCACGGGAGTTACCCCGCTTCCCCGCTACTATGGCCCCCTCCGACTCCCGGCCGTGCGGCATCGGCGGGTTATGTTTTCCCCGCCCCACCTCCGGGGTACGACCCCAAGCACGCCGGGTCTCTCAGGTTCCTCGACCCCTCTCTCGGTACGCGCTGTCCCCTTCCACCCCGGAGAGCCGGTCGGGTGCACTTGCCTGTGTCTTCCCCGCCCGTGCTGGCTTCACCCTCTCTGACAGGCTGGCCGCTCTCATCTTGGCGTTTCGAGGCTGTTCCGGGTTCGCTTTCGCTACGGCTCGCACCGTGCGCCTCGCAGGGCTTCGGAGCTCGGTCGCCCGTTTACCCCGCCTGCTCGGCTACATGTGTCACAGGCATTTCACATGGTGAACTCCTTTCAGTTCACAAGAGAGGTCAGGCTTCGCCTGACGCACCAGAGCCGCAGAGCCGCAGAGGGGTCGCCTCGAGCGCTCTGCGGCTCCGCGGCTCTGCGTGAGACTGGTCTGTTGGCTGAATTTACGAGTCCCATGTTTCGATCCGCGCTCGTACGGCGGGTGCGGCTCCTGGCACTCGGGGCGCTGGCGGGCGTGCGGCTCGTGACGCGCGGCGGGCCAACGGCTGCGGCCGGACGTGTGTATCTTCAGATGTCCCACCGTCCTGAAGGCACCCGCACCGGCCGTCGATCGATGAAGTCCATCTCCTTTCTGATTCTGCTCGCCGCCGCGCTCCCCGTACCCGCCCTCGCGCAGGAGCACGTCCACGACGCGCACGCGATGCACGCCGCCGCGCCGCTCTCCGCGCGCGACGCGGAGGCGCTGCGCGCGCAGGTCGAGGCGGTGCGCGCCGCCACCGAGCGCTACCGCGACCACGCGAACGCGGTGAAGGACGGCTTCAGGCTTTTCGGCCAGGAGTCGCCGCTGATGGGGGAGCACTGGTACCGCCGCGACCTAGTCGGCGCGTCGCTGGACCTGCGGCACCCGTCCACGCTGCAGTACGCGAACGTCGGCGGGCGGAAGGTGCTGGCGGGCGTCGCCTACTCCATCTACCGGCGCCCCGGCGAGCCGCTCCCCGAGGGGTTCGCGGGCGCGGACGACCACTGGCATACGCACGACATCGCCCGGCTGGCCAGCGCGGCCACGGCGGACTGGCCGGTGCTGCACTGGCTGGTGCAGCGCCGCATCCAGAAGGGGAAGCTCGGCCCGGACGGGAGGACGCTGCTGACGATGGTCCACGCCTGGGTGTGGTCCGACAACCCCGACGGGACCTTCGCCCTGCAGCAGCGCGCGCTCCCCTACCTGCGCGCCGGCCTCCCCGCCGCCTGGGCCGCGCGGGGGGACACGGCGTCCGCCGAGGGGATCCAGCTCCTCGCGCCGGGCGCCTGCCGCGGCGAGGTGGAGCGGATGGACAGGCTCGCGCGGCTCGACCGCGCGCAGGAGCGCGCCCTCGCCTCCGCCTGCGAGCAGCACGCCGCCCGCTTGCGCGCCCTGGTCGGCCCGGGCGCGGACCCGGACGCCGCCAACACCGCCGCCGCGCGGGCGTGGGGTGGATACCTCCTCAGCCGCGGCCGCATCCTGCGCCCCGAGCAGTCCGCGCGCATCCACACCGTGATGGCGGCGGCGATGGAGCATGAGATGACGGGGCTGTAGACCGGTCGAACCCAAAAGAAGCCTCACCCAGCCCCAGAGGACCAGAGG
>DASYJZ010000336.1:0-7122 GCA_035995965.1 Longimicrobium sp.
GCTCGCATGCCCTCCGCGCTCTCATGAGATTGCAGTTCATACCGGATTCCGCGATTGGCTGTGCGTTCCTGGAGTGTATCGATGGGCCGGCTATAGATCCTTCGGCCTGCCAAGTCTTTGCCGGATAGAAGGATGAGACGAGGTCGGCCTCAGGATGACGTCTTTGGGGTCGTGCACGAATGCACAGTTGATCGTGGGGATCGGTATCAGAGGCTGATTGGCGCGCGCCTCAGCCGCGGATGGGAGCTGCAGCCCGTGTGCGCGCCGCCCGCAGCGCGGCGTCGAGCGCGTCGGCGGAGGGGGTCTCGAGGTCGGGCTTCACGCCGACGGCCTCCCACTCGCGGCCGGTGCGCGGGTCGGACACGCGGGTAAAGGAGACCGACGCCATCATCCCCGAGCCGACGGGCACGATCATATTGTTGCGCCCCGCGCCCGCTGTCCGCTCGCCCACGATGGTCGCGCGCCCCAGGCTCTGGAGGACGAAGGGCACGTCCTCGGCGGCGGAGGCGGAGCCGCGGTCGACCAGGACGTACAGCGGGATGTCCGTCCGCCGCGGGCCGCTGACGGTGGCCAGTGTGCTGCGCACCTCGGTGGTGCCCTCGGCGCGGTTCACGATGCGCAGCGACGGCAGGTTCGGCGCGGTGAAGTGGCTGATCACCGCGTTCGCCATCACGCCGCTCCCGCCCGGGGCGCCGCGCAGGTCGATGATCATCGCCCGGATGTCGCCCAGGTCGCGCAGGATCTCGCCCAGCCGCGCGGGCGCCCCGTCCGCGCCCGAGAGCCCATCGAGCTTCAAGTAGCCGACGCCGCCGTCCAGCACCCGCGACTCCATCCCGTAGTTCGAGGCGCGCTCCGCCTCCTCGTCGGGGGTCCCGCGCCGCATCCGCCGGCCGCCGGGAGCGATGAGGCTCAGGTGGCGGTCGCCGTTCATCGAGCGCATGTCCTCCGTCACCGCCGCCGTGAACGCCTGCAGCGAGGAGAGCGACGCGTAGCCGCCTTCGCGCTCGCGGGTCCGCAGCCGCGCGGCGAGCGAGCGCCCGGTGTCGGCGGAGGGGTAGATGCGCTCCAGCACGCGGGCGACGCTGTCGACCACGGCTTGGCGGGCGGTGGCGTCAAGCGGCGCGGTGGGCGCCGCCGCGTCCGGTCCACCCCGTCCACCCGGTCCGCCGCCACCCTCGTCGCCGGCGCCCATCTCCACCGTCAGGTCGTTGATGCGGTGCGGAGGCGAGGGCTCCACCCCCAGGTTGAGCGTGAACTGCCCGCGCGGCGCCGCCAGCACCACGCGGATGCCGCCGTCCGTGGGTTGCGCCGACACGATCCGCGCGTCGCCGAAGTCGCCGCGCATGCGCTGGAAGAGCGCCAGCATCCGCGCCCACGGACGAGACTGGAACTGCGCATCCATCCGCTCCGCCACGAAGCGTCGGATGACGGCGGTATCGCCGTCGTGCATCGTCTCCAGCAGCGCAGCGGCCGCGCGCCCGGCGGGCGTTTCGGGGAGCGGCGCCGCGGGTGCCGCCGCAGCCACGATCGTGGGCTGCTGCGCGGTCGCTTGTCCCACGGCGCCCGCGGCGAGGGCAGTGCAGAGGAGGATCGGGAGGTGTGGTTTCATCGTCTCTCGCGGCGGTGAGTCTTACGGGCGTAAGACTCGGGTGCGTGCAGATCCAGCGGGCGGGAGTGTCCGCCTGAAGGCCAGCCAGGATCGAGGTGTGACGAACGATGCGATTTAAGCCGCGGCTACAACGGCACGCAGTCCGCCTGCGTGGCGCCTGCGTGGACTTCAACGGATGACGATTACCGCCCGCGGGCGTCGCTGAACGACTGCGCGAGCCAGCGGCGGGCGCGTTCGTCGAAGGGCTTCGGCACGCCGTTCTCGCGGTAGTCGTACGCCGGCTGTCCGTCCGCGCCGCGGTGGACGGTGAGCTCGCGCCGCACGCCGTCGCGATCCTCGGCGAGGTGAAGGAAGCCGCCAGGGTCGACGCGCGCCACGCCGGTGCGTCCCGCGTCGAGTACGGCGCGGTCGAGGGTCAACGCGCGGAACGCCAGCTTCCGCACCATCACCGGCGGCGGCGCGACGCCGGGGGCGAAGGCGAGCGTCCCCGCCAGCGCCGCCGCGGCGAGCACCCCGCGGACGGCCATCGGCAGCGGCCCCGCCGGCGCGCGGGTCGCGTCCATCACCCGCGCGGCGCGGCGCAGCAGCGGCGAGCCGTGGTCGCCGAAGCCGGCAGCGGCGACGCCGCGGGGCCGGAACGCCGCGGCCAGCACGCCGAGCGACTCCACCAGCGGGCGCCGCCGGCCGGTGACGCGCACCGCGAACCCGTCGCAGAGGAGCTCGGCGCACTCCACCATCTGCCGCCGAGCCACGCGCAGCAGCGGCTGGAACCAGAAGACGGCGGCGGCGATCTCCACCGCCACCTTCCAGAGCGGGTCGCGGCGCACGAGGTGGCCCAGCTCGTGGGCGAGCACGCTCTCGCGCTGCGCCGGGGTGAGCGCCGCCAGCGCCGCCGCGGGAAGGCAGATCTCCGCGAACCCGACCGCCGCCGGCGTCTGCAGCCCCTCCGCCGCGGTGAGGTAGATGGTGCGGTCCACCCCCGCCACCGCGCGGAGGCGCCGCAGCGCGGCCGCCGCTTCCGCATCCGCGACGGCGTGACGGGCGCCGGCCGCGCGCCAGTAGCGGCGGCGGCCGTGCTCCAGCCGTGCGAGCCCCGCCAGCGCCCCCGCCAGCCAGAGCGCCAGCGCCGCCTCCGGCGCCCACGGCGGCACCGCCGTTTCGCGCGCCGGGGGCATCGGCAGGGCGCTCGGTGCCGGCGCATCGGGCACGACCAGCCGGCGCGAGATCACCGGCTCCGGCGCCGCGCCGCGCGCCGTCGCGACGGAGAGCGTCGACGTCGCCAGCGCGCCGGCGAGCGCCGTCTTCCACAGCGCGTCGCGCACGCCGGGCGAGCGGACCACGAGCGACGCGGCCCACGTGCCGCCCAGGAGCACGGTGCCGTGGACGAGGTACGTGCCGAGCCAGGCGAGCATCCATCCCGTCCACGGGCCGGCAGCGAGGGTCGGCGTGGGCATCAGGGCTCCTCCCGTTCGGCGGTCCAGCGCTCCAGCATCTCCTTCACCCGCTCCACGTCGCCGGGCTCCACCTCCTCGGCACGCAGGGCGTGGCTCACCATCGCCGCCACGTCGCCGCGGAAGAGCCGGCCCAGCACGCTGCCGACGGTGGCGCGCTCCACCTGCTCCCGGGTGACGCAGGGGGTGTAGACGTACTCGCGCCCCTCCTCGCGGTGGCGGATCACCCCCTGCTGCTCCAGGCGGAAGAGCAGCGTGCCGATCGTCTTGCGCGCGAGCCCGGTGGAGGGCTCCAGCGCCTGGTGCACGTCGGCGACGCTGGCTTCGCCCTGCTTCCAGAGCACGCCCAGCACCTCGATCTGCAGCTCGGTCAGGCGATGCAGCTCTTTCACGATCGGGTCCGCTGCTTACGGTTGTAAGACTCAGGTGTGCGACGGTCCGTGGCGAACGCTCCGTCGACCGTGTGATGCCCTGGCCGCGCGAAGGGTTGCACGGCGCCCTCACCCTGGTGTTGCGCGGCGGTCCCTCTCCCGAAACAGCCCGGGAGAGGGACGAGGGCCGATCGCGCTACGCCTGGTCGGGCGGGCCGGCGGGTGCGTGGGAGACCTTCTCGGCCAGGGCGTGGCCCAGCACGCCGGCCATCTCGCTGTCCACCGGGGTGGCGATCACGCGCGCGCCCCGGGCGGCGAAGATCTCCGTGAGCCGCGGCGCGTCGTCGTGCTCCACCAGCGCCACGTAGGCCGAGGTGCCCAGCGGCATCGCCGCCGCGACCTCGCCCAGATCCGCGCGCGGAAGGACGCGGCCCGCCAGGTGGCCGGCCACGCCGCCCATCAGCCCACCCGCCACCAGCAGGAAGGGCAGCGCCACCGGCCCCGCGAACATCGCGATGAAGCCGCCCGCCACGGCGCCCATCGCGCCGCCCGGCCCCGCGGCGCCGGGGTCGTGCACGTGGACCTTGCCCGTGTGCTGGTGTGAGACCAGCGCCTCGGCCAGCACGTGGCCCTCCTCCAGCTGGTGCTCCTCCTTCAGCTCGGTGAGGGCGTCCCGCGCGGCGCTCACGCCGTCGAAACTGAAGAGCAGGACCTCGTACTTCGCCAGGTGCCACCGCCTCGGTTCGTCCGCCATGCGGGCCTCCTCCCGTGTGGATGGGTCGCGGGTACGCGCGAGGGCGCCGGGCCGCTGGCGAGCATCGCGCTCACCGCCGGCCCGGTGCGATTGCTCCGGGGTGCATCGCTCCGTCCTGTCACTGCATGCTACGCTCCACGGCTGGCGGCGGCATGGATCGAGGACGCATCGGCCATGGGACCGTCGACGCCGACCGCTACCAGGTCATCGCCGAGGCCGAGCCGGAAGAGTGTTCGCCCGCGAGACCGGGAAAGCGCGTGGCACTCCTACTGCGAGTCGAGGTTGGACGTCCCGTCGCCGTTCAGGATGAAGGTGACCGTCCTCGTTTGGTCCAGTATCAAGCCGGTTCGTTTCCGCTCCACATCCACGGTAAGCGTCTCCACATCCACGGTTCGCGCTCCCTCCTCGATCGCATCCCTCGATCCGTACGGGTGTGGTCCCGAGAGGGAGGCGCTGAAGCGGTCGCAGCCGCTGTGCGGGGGGAAGAACACGCTGATCCGGGAGATGCCCCGGTGAGCGCCCTGGCGCATCGTGGTCCACTCGACGGTCACCGAGTCGGCACCGAGCACGGCCGTCGCCCGCGGCCGGGCATCCTCCGTCCAGGTGGAGTCGCTGATGACGCGGAGATGGTCGCTCACGTCGATGTCCTGGCGAAAAGCCGGCCCCGGCTGGCCGTGGCAGCATTGAAGCAGCAGGGTGATGGACAGGGCTGCGGATGACGCGGACGCGCCGAAGTTGATCACGGTTTCTCTCCCGGTGGACGGGCCGGGGCGACAACCTGCGTGAGGAACGGATGGAGTCCGTCCGAAGTTTCGATCACAGCTTGCAGTCGAGACGTGTACGGTCGCGCCTCATGGGGGCCGCTCGCCGCGGCCGATCGCTCAAAATCAGACTTGTTCCAGCCGCCCGCAAGCGGGTTCCGGGCGTGTGGAACGGTTCGCGCATAAGGGCGCCGCCGGATACGGCTCCCAACCCCGCACGGACGGTGAATGCTGGTCACGAAATGGAGAAGGCTCCCGGTCCGCCCGTCGGTTCGCACCGGCCTCGGTGTCGCGCTCGCGCTGACGGCCGGGGTGATGCTGGCGCGGGCGTGGCGGCATGAGGCACGGAGCATCCACGCCGTGGTCTGGAGCGTGAGGCCGGGGCGCCTGCTGGCCGGAACGGCGGTCGAGGTAGGGCTGCTGGTGTGGGGCGTGCTCCTCTGGTCGCTGGTGCTCGCCCGCTTCGACGGCCCCCGCCCCCGGTTCCGCGCGATGCTTCAGGTCTGGGTCGGCACCAACCTGGCGAAGTATCTCCCCGGCAGCATCTGGCCGCTGGCCACGGCCGCGGCGATGGCGAACCGCATCGGCACCTCGCCGGTGGCGCTCGCGGGGTCGTTCGTGGTGCACGCCGCCTTCACCGCGCTCGGCGCCGCGGCGGTCGCCGCGCTGCTGGCGGCGCCGGCGGGGCTCGCGCATGGCGGGGTCCCGCCGGCGGTGGCGGTCACGGCGGTGGCGCTCGGTCTGCTGGCGGCGCATCCGGCGGTGATGAACCGGCTGGTGGGCGTGGCCGCCCGCCTCGCCCGCCGCGAGGCGCCGGCCTGGCGTGGCCGCTGGCGCGACGGCATGGGGCTGCTGGCGCTGTACGCCGCCACCTGGGTGGGGTACGGCGCGGCGTTCTCCCTCTTCGTCTCGTCCATCGCGCCGGTCTCGCGCGGCGCGTGGCCGCTGCTGGCCGGGGTGAACGCGCTTGCGTTCGTCGCCGGGTTCGTGGCCGTGTTCGCGCCCGGCGGCATCGGCGTGCGCGAGGCGGCGCTGGCCGGGCTCCTCCTCCCCGTCTTTCCCGCGGGGGGGCGGGTGGTGATCGCCGCCGCGTCGCGGCTCTGGCTGATGGCGGCGGAGCTGGTGGGAGGCGCGCTGGTGATGGCGGTCTCGGCGGGCGGCCCGGCCGCGGTGCGGCTCCCGCGGGCCGGCGCCGGCACGCGCGCCCGGGCCCTCCTCGCGCCGCCGGCCGCGAGGCCCGTCTCGGCGCCTCCCCCGCCGGGGGTCACCCGCGGCAACCAGCTGGAGGTGCTCACCGGCACCGCGGCCGCGCTGGGCCGGATCGCCGCGGCGTGCCGGCGCGCCGAGCGCTCGGTGTGGATCGCGCAGCTCGCCTTCGACGCCGACTGCCTGTGCGCGGCGGGGGTGGACGGGAGCGGCGGCGAGCTGCTGGTGGACGCGCTGCTGGCGGCGGCCCGCGGGCGCGACGGGGCGCCGGGCGCCGAGGTGCGCATCCTCCTGAACGCGAGCCTGCTGATGAACACCGCCACCGCGCTGCGCCGGCACTTGGCGGCGGCGGGCGCGGACCCGGCGCGCGTGTCCGTGCGCGGGGTGGACGACTTACCGCGGATCATGCACGCCAAGCTGGTGGTGGTGGACGCCGCGGAGGCCTTTCTGGTGGGCTCGCCCTTCGTGAACGGCTACTGGGACGACGCCGCGCACCGGGCCTCCGTGCCGGGGCGGAGCCTCGGGGACCTGGCGGGTCGCCCCATCCACGACCTGACGGCGCGCGTCACCGGTGCGGCGGTGCTCGACCTCGCCGCCTGGTTCGCCGAGCTGTGGAACGGCGCCGCGTCGGGTCCCGGTCCGGCGCTCCTGCCCCCGCCGCCGCCGGAGGTTCCGTGGCGGCCGTCTCCGCGCGGGCCCGGGAGCTCGCTGCGCCTGGCGCGGAGCATCCCCGCGGGCACGCTTCCGGGGCGCGTGGCGGGGGAGCGGGAGATCCTGGCCGCCTACCTGGACGGGATCGCCGCCGCGCGCTCGTTCGTCTACCTGGAGAACCAGTACTTCAGCTCCCCCCACGTCGTCCGCGCGCTCACGGCGGCGCTGCAGGCGCGGCCGGAGCTGGAGGTGGTGCTGGTGGTGAACCAGAACCCCGACATCACGGCCTACCGCGGGTGGCAGAACCGCCGGCTGGCGG